>JAPKCN010000041.1 GCA_028822945.1 Porticoccaceae bacterium
GGATCTTGGTGGCAGACCCATGCAAGTAGCATTTGACATTACCTTGCCGCTCATTACACCGTCGATGCTGTCTGGTTGGCTATTGGCCTTTACCCTATCACTGGACGATTTGGTTATAGCCAGTTTTACATCGGGCGCGGGCGCTAGCACGTTACCAATGGTCATATTTTCGAAAATCAAACTCGGTGTAACACCCGACATTAACGCACTAGCAAGCCTCATCATTGGCACTGTCGCGCTAGGAATTTTTATCGCCAGTTGGATTATCATCCGTAAGGACCGACAAGTTCCTGACAAAAGCCCCTAGATACGCCCATAAAAAAGCTCGAACAATAAAAGACCTGAATAACCAACCGGTATTTTTTGCGATTATCCGCCCGCGGCGTCATACGATTTGACGATTAAAAATACACCAAACGCGATAATTAAGATTGGCAAAAAAGGTACAAAGGGGTAGTAGGGTATCAGTGTCTCTATCCACTGCATGACAGCACCAGCGTTGTAGACAACCTGGTAGAGGATCCACACTTGGTCTGCCCACAGTGAGCCAACTGTACCAACTAAACCGCAGAGCACTATCACCCAACCAAAAACTCTAAGTGCCGTTCGTAGACGGTTGTCAGTCATCGCTATCTCCCACATAAATTGTTACTTAGCCAAGTCCCTAGAGTAGTTCGGCTGCCGCGCGATAACCCTGCTCAATCGCCGACTCAGTCATTGCGCTAGCGGCAGAATCTGCATTGGCGATGCTGATGCGCCCAAAAGGCTTGCGCGCAACCATATGCGGATAGCGCTCGTCATCGTCGTCTTCATAAATCGTATCAAAAAGTGGGTTGTACCAATAGGCATATCCGTGAGCCCAGCGGTTTACCGTAATGCCCGCTATATCTCGTGCCGCATCGAAGCCGCCTTCTATCAACATTTCGTTTAACTGCAGTCGCACATTGCGCTCAATCTCCTCAAACGATGTCGTCAGCAATTCGCGACGCCCAGCGCGATGCTGCTGCCTCGCGGTGAGACCCTGATTGGAAACATGCGGGAAGCGCTCCATATGCACAATAACCGGTTGATCTGGATTGGTCGAAAACTGGTAGCCGCCCCAACTCACTGGAAAGTCGAGCGTGGCATTAATATGGTAGCTTCCGGGACACATAACCGCGCCAATACCCATATTTTTCCATGCCCGCCAATTCCGAAGCGCAACGCTGGTGTATAAAATCGGGGTTTTTACTTGAAATGCGAGCGCCTCACGCTGCACCTCGGGTAATTGCGGGCATATGTATGGAATTGCCGAATTATTACAGGCAAGCACGGTTCCATGGGCTCGCGCCTTGTATGTTTTACCTTCACGAATATAAGTTATGTCAACTACTTTACTATCAGATGCCGCGCCACCCTGCTCGACATGCACGACCGTACTATTAAGTCTCAGCCGCACCTGCGAGCTCGCTCTATCAAGTTGGTCGTAGTCGAATGTCGCCGTGATCAAATCCTCCATACTAGTGCCAAGAGCTACTGCCGGAATCATCCTCCGCACTAATTGTCGAGCAATTGAGGCATTACCATCTGGAAAGTGATGGATATAGGGCTCACTCGCCTCCGCAGCAGGCAAGCCCGCCGCATCCCAACCGGGCAGTCCACCATAGGTCATGGCACTCAGGGCATTAATGGAGTCTATACCGACACCAGAATCTACGGCCAGGTCTTGCAGCACATTAAAAACGTCTACCTCGGTAATGCCTAGGTGCTCGCTCAAAAAATCGCGATAACTCATGCGATACAAATAATCCCACTTGGCATCTCCCTCGATATCGGGAATTTGATCCTCTGTAGTAGATAATAAACTGAAAAGTTGCTGTTTTGCCTCCTCCGAAATTGGCATAGCTGCAACGGCCTCCTGCGCATTTAATGGCGATTTGGCGACTGGAATATAATCGTCAAAACAGCCAAGATCAAAGCGCACCATTTGCCGGGTGCCCCAATGAGCACGGCCAAAGTGGAGACCCGCAGTAAGCCCATTGCGGCGGTAAAAATTCTCGTCATAGGCACTCTTAAATGCCCCTATATCGATACCTAAATCGTCCAAAAACTCTTTGACTAAAGGGCTGTAAGACGATGGTTGTTGCATCGTTTGAGTACCGCCATAACCGATCAGTCGCCGGCCATCGACATCGAATTCGTTACGCTTGGCATGCCCCCCAAAATCGTCGTGATTGTCGAGAATTAAAATACGAGACTTGGGATGATCGCGCTTGTAGTAGTAGGCGGCACACAGGCCACTAATGCCGGCACCGACAACAACCAGATCAAAGATCCCACTGTCGCCCTGCTCCAGCGGTTCCCAATCTCGCCGATCACCCCGCGCTAACTGATGCATAGCCTCAAAAGAACCAGCATGATTACCCCTCAGCCCATCGCGCAACGGCGGGTAACTGTCGGCGCTCGCTCGATCAAGCGAGGCAGCCGTCCACCCCGACCGCGGTAACAATGCACCAGCCGCAATAGCGCCAATACCATGCACTATATCTCTGCGTGTAATCGGGCGCTGCATACCGAGATCATCATCGGACTTATTCATAACCCGAGTCTCACTGTACGACCTTTGAGCCGACATCCTTACGTGCCGATGTCCTCTTTATACGCTTTTTACTCCACGCCAAAAGACGCAAACCCCACGCGGCAAAGCCAATCCAGTAAAACGTGTAATCGATAATATGCAGAGAACCACTGAAGTAAAAAAGCTCATACCAGTATACAGACCACGCATAGGCCCACAGATAATAGATACCAAATTTATGCAGATAACGCCACTGCACGGAGCTCAATCGCCGCCTTCCAAATGGGAATGAAGTCACCACCATAGCGCTCAGTAAGAGGTAGCCACCAACCCCTTCTATGGTATCGCTCAGATTATAGACCTCGGTAGAGTAATATGGGGTATGCAACACCAGCAACCAGAGGATAAAGAGTAACTGCCATGCCATAGCCAAAGCAAAACAGAGTCCAAAATATTTGCGATTGTGCAATAACCAGCGACTGAAAGCAGTGCGTTTAACAGCCTGCAAAGAAGAGGCTATGAATGCCAAGTAAAGCCACGGTACCGACCACCGCACTGTGTACTGAATCATGTAAGAAATGTTTTCGGCGCGCGACAGATCGATGCTCGCCATGGTGAATGCAGTAGACAAACTTATCATCGCTGTAGTCAACCAAAATAACCGCCAACCATTGACTAAAGCACTACTGAGAATTGTCTTACCATCGATGATCATGGATTATCTACTTCCCGAAGCCTAGAGACTATCAACGAGTTCATAATAGAGCATACCCAAAGCCACCATCTGATTACGGAATAGTTGTTGCCCCGAAATGCTGACCAGCTTTATATTGGCGAAAATATCAAAACGCTCCAAGGTGCCCGCAACTGCCGGTATTCAGCAGAATATTTTTGGCTAGCAGCATAGTAAGAATCGGTATGTCTGGGTGATTCCATCATTATTTCTATAACGCCATGTCGGGCGCTCTGTTTTTTTATTTAAAAGTTCAATTATCCGCCTTCATACAGCTTTTTATACCAACAGTGCCTTGAGACCGACTCCCTTGCTGACCGCAGTACGGAACTATACGACTGAGATCGTTTAAGAGACATCGAAGGCCTTATGGTGATCGCGACGATAACCAGCGGGCGACTGACCAGTGACTTTTTTAAACGCGGCGTAAAAAGCTGAATTAGAATTGAAACCTGCAGCAAAAGACACATCCAATATTGACTGGGATACAACATTTTTTTTCCGCAGTAGTCGCTTTGCCTCTTCGATTCGATAACTATTCAAAAAATTAAAAAAACTCGCCTGGTAACCCGCATTGACGACCTGAGATAAATGATTGACCGAGCAATCGACTCTCGATGCCAATTTCGGTAAGGTCAGATCCGCATCCAAGTAAATTTTATCCTCGCTCATCAATCGCGTCAGTCGCGCAGAGTAATACTCCAGCTGGCTCAGTTCTAACCCTGATTTAGCATATTTTTGCAAAGTTATTGGTGGTACATTACGACCAGATTTTACACCCGCTTGGCGCTCATAATAGTCGTTTATCATAATCACGCCATCGCCCGTGATGGTCATAAACTCGGCACCACGCCAATCGTCAGAAACTGACCCTGGAGATACCATAGTGTATTGAAAGGCAATGGAAGCATCGCTTGAAAGAACATCGCCGAGCAATTTATAGTGGTGGTCTTCCTTGGAAAAAAAAGCCTTCAAATTGGTGATTAATGCCTCACCAGAGAGTTGCTCGTCAGTTGTAACATCGCAATAAATGCCGTTTTCCGCTAGGTGCTCGGCAATGCGACGAGCATCTCTATGGTTCCAAGCGTCGATATAGCTGTCAACAAAATCAGTAGCACGCATAGCTAACGAGTCTCACAATTTACTACATTCTGATAATGAATATTAATAGGCGTTGACCATAGCATAACTAAAGATGAAGTTTACAGCGATAACCGACCACGATTGCCCTCATTAAAACCGTCACCTACTCTTTAAACACTACCGGCCAAAACCGCTAGTAATGTCTTTATGCTAGATATTAACGACCGGTGCATCGCCGGTATTGGCATGACGCAGCGTCTGTGCAACCACCCGAAGGTCGCAGACAGACAAACTTTGCAACCAAATTTGCCGTATTATGCAGTTTCAAAAATAGATGTAGAAAGAGAATAAGGAACAACAATGAATATCGATGGCAAAGCTTTAGCTCAAGAATTACGCGACACCCTTACCATTGAGGTAAAAAAGTTAAAGGATGAGCGTAATATAACGCCAGGTCTAACCGTTGTATTAGTCGGCGAAGACCCAGCGAGTCAGGTGTATGTACGTAATAAGGTGCGCCAAACACAGGAAGTTGGCATGATCAGTAACAAGATAAGTCTGCCTGTCGAAACCCCTCAGCAAGCTTTACTCGACCAACTCCATGTACTCAATAACGACCCCACGGTTCATGGCATTTTGGTTCAATTGCCGCTGCCAAGTCATATCGATGAGGCATTAGTCATTGAAACCATAGCGCCGGAAAAGGATGTCGACGGTTTTCACCCGATTAATTCCGGCGGCCTGTGTAACGGCGACGACGGCGCATTGGTGCCTTGCACGCCCCAGGGCTGCATTCTGCTAGCTAAAAAACATCTTGGCGACAATTTATCCGGTAAGCATGCGGTGGTGATTGGCCGCTCCAATATTGTTGGCAAACCAGTTGCCTTGCTGTTACTGCAAGAGAGTTGCACTGTTACCATCGCGCATTCACGTACGCAAAATTTACCGGCACTGTGCGCTCAGGCCGATATACTTGTAGCTGCCGTAGGGCGCCCAGAAATGGTAAAAAGCGAGTGGGTAAAACCTGGCGCAACGGTGATCGACGTCGGCATCAATCGTATTCCAACCGAGGATGGCAAGGGCCGCCTAGTGGGCGATGTGGACTACGCCGACGTGCAGCCAGTGGCCGGCGCGATCACACCGGTTCCCGGTGGTGTTGGACCCATGACTATAGCCTGTCTGTTAAAAAATACTCTTGAAGCTGCGCGGCGCTTTGGCTAGCCAGAAATACGCTGACTCAGTTCAACTTAGCTAACCACTTTGGGGGCTGGTAGACGGCAATCACTACGCGGTCCCCGGCACTGATCTCGCCGGGGACTTCGATCACCCCGACCAGCCCGCGACTGTGCTTGGCGGCCCGCGGGAAGGCATTATTTGCAACTGGCAGCCCAGACCGCGTGCGGTGAAGAGAGGCCAAGCGCTTGGCCATATCCACACAGGGGGGGTTGTACTCCTCGACCATTAATTCAGCCCCCGAAGGAAATTTGAAGGTACTACCCTTTGGCAGGCGCGAGAAGTTGGGCACGCCGACAAGACACAGATTCGCGCCGAGGCAACCGGCTGTAAGCGGCGCCACTAAATCCATGTCTAAGCTAATTGCGGTCAGTTCCTCAAACGACACCGCCGACCACTGTCGCTCGTTGCGGCGAATTACGCCGGCATCCTGTTTATCGCCTGCGCCCCAAGCTTCGCGGTGGATAGAGGCATGACGATCGCCGACAAAACCCTCTAATTTTGCAACTATAGACTGTCTTGGTTGTTTACTCAGGCTCTCACCCAAAACGCCAATACCAACCGACGCTACCTGCCCAACAATATCCCTCATAGAACCCTCCCAAGTTGCTTTACCAGACGGTTTTTCATACTCATCAAAAAGCTGGCGGTGGCGTCAGTCGAGCCCGATCTGGGGCCCAAAAAGGCGCATTCTGCAGCACACATCGGACTACCTTACTATGGTGGCGAAGCTCTTTACCATAGTATATTTCGGCCCAAATAGAGCCGTCGATATAGTCGCTATCGATCATCGCAAGCGCGATATTGGCCTTAACGACAGGCGACCACATAGCCGAGGTAACATAGCCGATTTCGACGCTGCATTTTTGATCGGCGTACAACGCCGACTCGTCCGCCGGTTTGTTGCCCGCGATATCGAGTTTCACTAGACGATATTTCGGGCCGCGATCGCGCTCCTCTAATAAGGCAGACCGGCCGTTAAAATGCGGTTTATTAAAGTCTACCAACCAGTCGAGGTTGAGTTCAAAAGGCGTCTGATCATACTGATAATTAACAGTTTTGAGGGCTTCGTTAAACTCCATTCCCGGCATAATAAACCCCGCTTCAAGACGTGCCATATTGGTCGCAGCTTCACCATACGGCTGAATACCGTAATCATCGCCTGCGGCATAAAGCTCATCCCAAAGGGTCAACGCTAGTTGAGGTGCTATCCAAAGCTCATAACCCAGGTCTCCGGTAAAACCAGTACGAGATACCATCAGCGGTTTATGGCTGCTGCCACCTATATCAAAGTACATGATATTAAACGGTTTTAAATTCTGAATACCTTCGAGACCCATTTTTTTGAGTACCTCACAGGTTGTTGGCCCCTGAAATGACAGCGCTGCCAGGTCGTCCGATAGGTCGGTGATTTCGAGTCGCTCAAAACCTAAGGCACTTTTGCGCAACCAAGCCAACGATGGGCTTCCACAGGTCAACATAAAAGATTCTGACCCCAACTTAAAAATAGTGCCATCGTCAATTAAACGGCCCTGGTCGGTGCACCAGCAGACGTAGGTCACTCGATCTTCCTTGAGCTTATTAAGGTCTCGGGTGACCATTCGATTTAACATAAAATGCGCATCGGCACCGCTGATACGATATTTCTGCATCGGACAAATATCGTAAGTGGCACAGCTGTTGCGAATACAGAAGTACTCGTACTCTTCATCGTAGTAATAGTCGGCAAATTTATAGCCATTCCAACTCGACCACGCGTCGCGAAGGTTGAGTTCGGCCTGCCGCGGGTGAAAGTGGCTCCGTTTAAGTCGCTCTCCCGCGTAGGGGTCCAATTTTGATGTTTGCGTTTTATTATCGGTTTTCATAAGCTGCTTAGAGTCCAGTTTAGTCGTCGCTATTCGTCGCCGAAATCGTCTTCGGGCACCGTGTTGGGCCGCCTCAAATCAATCAGTATTTCGCGAGCCGCATTAGCGCCGCAAGCCGAGGATACGCCCCCACCCGGGTGGGTCGATGAACCACACATGTATAAATTCTTTACCGGCATACGGTACTGGGCGTAACCGGGAAATGGTCGGTTAAATAACAATTGATCAATGGTGAGTTCGCCTTGAAAGATATTGCCCTCGGTAAGACCCACTTCCGCCTCAATCTCAAACGGCGTGCGTACTTCCATATGCACAATTAAGTCCTTGAATCCGGGACTATAACGTTCAATTTTATCGACCACGGTTAGCCCAAATGCATCACGCTTTTCCGCAGTCCACGGCCCGTCCGCCAGTTGTGACGGGCAATACTGTACGAAATTTGACATCCAGTGTTGCCCCGGGGGTGCCACTGTGGGATCCCAGGCCGAGGGAATCACCGACTCAATAAACGGGTCGTCCGACCAGCGTCCGTGTTTCCAGCAATCGTAAGCGCGCTCCATCGTCTCCATCGAGCCGACAAAACCCTGCCCACCGCGATTAATGTAACGATTATCCGCTACGCCAGTAAACGTAGGGAGTCCCGACAGGGCAATATTGACCTTACCCGAGGAGCCGCGAATTTTGAAATTTACCGCCTTTTCATAGATTCCCGGTGGCAGATCGGCGCGATCCATACACTGGGTAAATGTGCGTTTGGCATCCATATTGGAGACCACAATCCCGCCATAGATTTCTTCGCCACTATCGAGCACGATCCCCACAGCCTGATTATTTTTGACCAAAATTTTATCCACACCGGCATTCGTACGAATCTCGCCACCGTGCTCTTGCACAGCCCCTGCAATGGCATTAGAAATAGCGCCCATACCCCCTCGAGCTAGACCCCAGGCACCAATATTGCCGTCTACGTCCCCCATCACGTGATGCAACAAGATGTAAGCAGAGCCCGGCGAGTAAACGCCCAGGGCGGTGCCAATTACACCCGGGCTAGCCATCGCAGCCTTGATCAAATCATCTTCAAAGTAGTCATCTAAAAAGTCCGCCGCACTCATGGTGAAAAATCGAATATATTCATACAGTTCCGTTTCACCTAGCGACCAAAATTGTTTTGCCAGCCAAAGTAACTCCTTAATGTCTCGCGGTCTAAACGATGTTGGATCTGGTGGCGTACGCAATAAAGTCTTGCGAATCAGACGGGCGTAACGTGCCAAATCGGTCTGGAAGCGGAACATAGCATCGGCGTCATGCGGCGAGCGCCGGCGCAATTGATTGTACTCAGCCTCCTCTGAGTGATAGCTGACCATAGTGTCACCGTGGTCGCCGAATACCACCGTGCCTAAATAAGGAACCAATACTAAGCCGTGTCGAGTTAGATTTAGGTCCCGATGAATTGACTGTCGCATCATGCTACAGACGTACGAGCAACTCGAATAAAACCAGCCGTCATGGATTTCTCGGGTAACCGCAGCACCCCCTATGTAGTCATTTTTCTCCACCACCAAAACATCTAACTGCGCCTTGGCTAAATAAGCGGCGTTAGTCAGGCCGTTGTGACCGGCACCGACAATAATCGCATCGTATTTTTTCATAGGCCCTTGCCCGCCGCCAACACATGCCGCGCAGCGTTGTGTCCAGGGCCACCCATCAGACCACCACCGGGATGACTGCCGGCACCACACAAAAATAACCCCGGTATCGGCGTCGCGTACTGAGCGGCTTGGTATGTTGGACGCATCATTAACATCTGATCCATAGATAACTCGGTGTGGTGCCAATGACCGCCTGTAACATGGTGACTGGATTCAATATCTTCTGGCGTCAAAAATTCTGCATGTACAATCCGGTCGCGCAAATTAGGCGAATATTGGGCGATGGTGTCGATCGTTAAATCTTGAAGATTGGCTTTAGCTTCGGCCGTCCAACCACCCTTTAAGCTATACGGCACATACATAACGTGCGCAGACAGCACATGTTTTCCGTCGGGCGCCATTGAACTGTCGTTGATACTCGGCAGCACTATTTCCATGACCGGTTGCGCCGGACTGCCTCCATATTTTGCATCGTCAAAGGCGAATTCTATGCTGTCCATATGCGGGGCGACAATCATGCGGCCATCGGGTATATCAATACCGCTAAAATGTGCGAGACCATCCAGCGCCAAATGCAGCTTAGCGACGTAGCCGTCGCAGCGCAGGCGGTTAATTCTATTAGTAAACTCAATTTCAAGATGCTCAGCTCCGAGCAACTGTAAAAATGTGCGCTTGGGATCCGCTGAAGAAATAACTCGGCGCGCATGCAATATTTCACCGTCGGCCAGTTCAACGCCTGTTGCCCGCAGGCCAGTGCTATCACCCTTTACATTAATCTTGGTCACCGGCGCATTACAGCGCACTTGTCCACCGGCATTAACCAGGACAAGGTGGAGCGCATTGATCAGACTCTCAATACCGTCTTTGGGGATGCTCGAGGCACCATGGTGCTCGCCACTCATACGATACAGCATCGCCAAGACTGTTGCGTTAGGCGAGCGCGGGGCCATTTTCGAACCGATTAAGCCATCCCAACTCAATACCGCTTTTAACAGATCGCTGTCAAAATTCTCGTCCATTAGATCTCTGGCAGGCAGTGTCGCAACGCGCATAAACTCACCCATATCGCGCTTACCCAAAAGACGCAATTTCAGACCGAGTTGGGCAAAAGTTGTTAAATCTGCAAACTTCTTACTACCGATTCGGGGCATAGTTTTTAGCCAGAACGGTGACAGCATACCCGCAAAGCGCTCGAGCAATTGCCGGTAATCGATGTAACTATCCAGATCTTTTTTGGAAACGCCTCGAAGGCCGTCACGGGTCACCACGACATGTTTACCCTCGAGGTCTAGCCCGATCGTGGGCATGGGCGCACCCGGTATATAACCGTGCGCGGTCAGATTGAGATCGCTGACGATCTGCGCCGAGAAATGGCTTAAGCTATGCGCCACGCCGACTTTATAACCCGGATAAAACTCGCGTGTTGCAGCCAACCCCCCTAGGGTATCGGAGGCCTCGAGCACTAACACCGACTGCCCTTTTTTTGCGAGGTAGGCGGCACATACCAAACCATTGTGGCCCGCACCGATGATGATATTATCGTAATGTTGCAAATTGACTCCTGTACAAACTCAAAAAATTTATTAGACAAGCTTACTATTCGCACTGTTTTTCAACCACCGCGCCTATAAGCCTAGAGTTGGCGTCAGTGTCCAATCATTCAACAACAATGTTCACATTGCAGTCTTGGCTTGAATAATTTCTCGCCGCCAGGAGCGCATGTTCATTTCGATAGCGACAAATCCAGCAATCCAGACAAATTCATCCCAGGCAAACATATAGTGACCGCGATACAACCAGTAGATAATCGCCAACCAGAGCAAAAAATACAACAGCCACTTGATCTTAGCTAATACTGCAAATGTCTGGCCCTCTCCAATATTGCGGTCCTGTAACCACACCGCAACCTCGATCGTAAATAAAATCAGCAGCCAGACCAGTGCCTCAATTAAATCCACCCAAGCCAGTTGCAACTCTATAATTAGGCCTGCCCTATCCTCGACAATAAAAAATGTTGGCGGATCTATATAGTAAAACTGAGTGGCCTTAGACAGTGCAGCACAGTTGTTTGCATCCAGCTTGGTGTAGACCAAATTATCTGCATAGGAAAGATCTTGGCCCACCAGCTGACAGAGATTGTCGACGCCCTCGATGAGCACTGCGCTATTCAACTCGTTCACATAAACTGTGTAAGCATATAGAGTATGTGCCAAGCTGGC
>JAPKCN010000042.1 GCA_028822945.1 Porticoccaceae bacterium
CATCGGCATCGGCATCGGCATCGGCATCGGCATTGGAGAAAATGATTGCCTAGCATTTCCAGCGCTGTGTGCAAACTCTTTAGTGCAGGGCGTAACATCTGGCTATGTTGATTCAGGTATCGTTGCTCAAAGCCGGCCATGCCCAGAATATTGAATAGCGCTGATGAGCCATCTTTGGCCTATGTCAAGCGGTGGTTGACGACGGTATGGAGCATGGTAGCGACACTCAATTGAACCCGCAGGTAGTTGTCACGGCGATATTTTCAGCAATAAAGTATTTGCCGGTGTGGGTCAATAGAAACTATGCAGATGATGCCGGGCGCGGCATTCATATCGCGATCGATATCTTAGTGAATGGCTTAGCGGAGCAGTACTATGCTTTTGTAGATGTTGACTTTCCCGCATCGAATAAGCACTCGCTGGATAATTCTGATCGCGCATAGTAAAGTCATGTAAAGCATGAGGCGTTTTATAGGGTTTGAGCCATGCATTTTAATCGACATGGTTGCAAAGGTACTTCGCTAGACGAAATAGCTACCGCCCTCGATGTGACTAAGGGTGCATTTTATTACTAGATAAAAAATAAAGAAGCACTACTCTTCCAGTGTTTTTTGGGCTCAATCGATATTAAATACCGGTTGATGGTGAATGCCGGAGAGGCTGGGTCGAGCGCTTTATAGCGTGTTGAGTTGGCTTTGCGACATTTGTGCGATTTACAGTACAGCGCCGAGGGCCCGCTAATCTGCTATCGGATACTGCCCTCGCTGGATGAGCTGCACTGTAAGCAAATCTTTAAAAGTTCGAAACAAAACACCGAGCTTCTGGGCGGTTATATCACTGCCGGTGTAGCGGCTAATGAAGTGCGCAATGTGGATGTAGAAATCGCACAGCATCTATTATCGGGAGCAGTAGAAGCGATCCCAGAACTATCGGTATCGATGCCGCAGTTCGCTGATTATGATGCGCCCGCAGATTACCTACAGGTCTCCACAAACGCATTGGCCGCGTCGTGAGTGCGTTTGAAAACTATTAACAGGAGTTATTTTATATGCTTGCTGATTTTAATTTTGCCAGCGTTGCCGATGTGCGAGTCGGCGCAGGTAGCTCTGCTGAACTGGGAGCTATGGCTAACAAATTGGGTATTAGCCACGCCTTAATTGTTACCGATGCGGGAATACTTAAATTTGGTTTACTCGGGCCTGCACTCGACAGTTTGACCGATCAAAAAATCGCCGCCACGGTATTTTCTGAGGTACTGGCTGATCCACCGGAATCAGTCGTTTTGGCGGCGCTATCGGTTGCCCGCGAAGCTGGTTGTGATGGCGTGATCGGCTTTGGTGGAGGCAGTTCCATGGATGTGGCGAAATTGCTCGCGGTGTTATTAGTGGGCAATCAAAGCTTAGTTGATATCTATGGAGTCGATCAAGTCAGCGGTGGGCGCTTGCCGTTAATACAGGTGCCGACAACGGCTGGCACCGGATCAGAGGCCACTATGGTGTCGATTGTGACCACTGGCGAGACCACTAAGGCGGGTGTGGTCAGTCGGGTTATGTTGGCCGATACTATCGTACTCGACGCCGCTCTGACTATCGATCTACCGCCGCATATCACGGCTGCGACGGGTATTGACGCTATGGTGCACGGGATTGAGGCCTACACATCATTGCGCCTAAAAAATCCAGTTTCGGATATGCTTGCCAAAGAAGCGCTGCGGCTTATTAGCCAAAACATCATGCGAGCGGTGGCCGATGGCACTGATCTCGGCGCGCGCGAAGCCATGTTGCTCGGCGCTATGCTGGCGGGCCAGGCGTTTGCCAACGCGCCGGTAGCCGCAGTGCATGCTTTGGCTTACCCCCTTGGGGGTAATTATCACATTGCCCACGGCTTAAGTAATTCGCTGGTACTGCCGCATGTGCTGCGTTTTAATGCGCCTGAGGCGGGGCATTTATACCGTGAGTTAGCGCCTATCATTCTCGCTTCTACGGCGTCGTATAGAGATGTCGGCGAGGCTGCAGAGGCGCTGGCAGATTACTTTCTGCGGTTAGCTACCGATCTCGGTTTGCCGACCACCCTACAGGAAATGGGTATTGACCGCGATCAGCTACCGAAACTGGCAGCTGAAGCACTGATGCAACAGCGACTATTGGTGAATAACCCGCGCCCAGTAACACTCGCGGATGCTCTAGCGATTTACCATCAAGCGTACTAAGGGAAGATGAATATGGGTGCACAACTTGAGCGCGGTCACTACGGGTATTTTTTAGATTTAAAGACCCGCTGGATGGATAATGATATTTATGGTCACGTTAACAATGTCACCTACTACAGCTATTTCGATACGCTGGCCAATCAATATTTGATCGATTGCGGAGGTTTAAATATTCACACCGCCGAGGTGGTTGGCTTTGTTGTGGCTTCTAATTGTCAGTATCTAGCCCCCATCGCTCATCCCGAAACTTTGCAGGGCGGATTGCGGGTGGAAAATCTCGGTACCAGTTCAGTGCAGTACGGCTTGGCGATTTTTGTCCAAGGACAATCTCAAGCGTCTGCCCATGGCACATTTACCCATGTATTTGTCGACCGCACAAGCAATCGCTCGGTACCTATTCCGACAGCTATTCGACAGGCGCTAGAGCAATTGTTGTAGATCAGTAAATCGGTGATCGGTGTTTGTTACCGATCACTCGGCAGTTTCGCGAATACGGATTAGGCCTTCTTGAATAGTGCTAGCCACCAAGCGACCGTCGCGGCTGAAAAAACTACCGCGGTTGAGGCCGCGCGCATGGCTGGATCGTGGGCTGTCCATCGCGTATAGAAGCCATTCATCGACTTTAAAATCATCGTGGAACCAAATACTGTGATCGAGCGACGCGGGTTGCAGTTTGGCATCCATAATGCTCTCGCCGTGCGGCAGCAGCGAGGTGCTCATCAGGCTAAAGTCAGAGGCATAGGCGAGAATTGCATGGTGTAAACCGGGATCGTCGATTTCGATAGCGTCGAGATCGCCGCAGGCTCGAAGCCAGATGTACTGGTAGGGTTGTCGCACTGTTGGTTCTAAGTAATTAATTGGGTCGACCGAGCGCATTTCGATCGGTTTTAGCGTTGGGTGATACTTGGGCTTTGTTGATAGTTTGCGCTGCTGTCTATTCCAGCGCTCATAGTCATCTTCCAGATCTTCTGGTGGTGGGCAATCTGGCATATCGAATTGGTGGCTGAGTCCGGGTTCGCTAATTTGAAACGAAAGGGAGGTACTAAATATAGCTTTACCGCGCTGCGATGCAACCACCCGGCGAGTGGTAAAAGATCCCCCATCGCGTATCTTATCGACGGTGTAAATAATCGGAATCGACGTGTCTCCGGGTCTTAAAAAGTAGGCCTGCTGAGAGTGGATCATACGCTCTGCAACCACGGTATCCTGGGCTGATCGCATTGCTTGAGCGAAGACCTGGCCACCAAAAACTCTCGGATTTTGAGTTTGCGGCGTAATGCCGCGATATAGACATTCATCGAGTTTTTCGAGTTTCAAGATGCTGAGTAATTCGTCAAACGCCTGCGACATAGAGCTGTGCCTACCTAAGATGGAGTTAGTTTACGATATTATTTTTTTGCGCGCCGGTTAACTGGCATTATCCAGTTAAGCCATAGCAACGCTGGCATTAAATGTTTTGATAATCTCGTGCCCGAACCAGTCTAGCAGGTAACTGAGTGTTCGATAACAAATCAGCTTAAAATGGCCGCAGGGCCCATTGAGTAGGTCTCACTATTATATCGCGCCGTCTAAACGCACATGCTGCCGAGCCGAACTACTTGATAGCTAAAAGAACATACTGTAAGTTCAAATCCGCTGTTTAGGCAACATAGATACCCGCTGTTATCGCCCTGGGATACATTTTTTTAAATTGGATAAAATTAGGAGTCTTAAGTGACCGATCTACAAGTATTTCGCGATGAGACGCGGCACTGGTTAGAAGAACATTGCCCGCCCAGTATGCGCACTCCGATTAAGACTGACAAAGACCAATGTTGGGGAGGGCGCAATGCAAACTATGTAAGCGACGAACAAAAGCAATGGATGGATAATATGGCATCCCGGGGTTGGACTGCGCCAACCTGGCCCATCGAATACGGAGGAGGCGGTCTGAGTAAAGCCGAGGCCAAGATCCTTAGTGAGGAAATGAACAAACTCAAGGCGCGCTTACCGCTGTCTAGCTTTGGCATCTGGATGATTGGTCCGGCATTGTTAAAATTTGGCTCAGAGGAGCTCAAACTGCAGCATCTGCCGCCCATCGTGCGCGGCGAAATCCGCTGGTGTCAGGGATACAGTGAACCGAATGCCGGCTCCGATCTGGCAGGATTGCAAGCCAAGGCTGTGGATATGGGTGAGCATTTTATTGCCAATGGACAGAAGGTCTGGACGTCCTATGGTGATAAGGCCGACTGGATGTTCTGCCTGTTGAGAACCGATCCGGATGCGAAAAAACAGAGCGGTATTAGTTTGGTACTTTTTGATATGCAAACGCCGGGCGTGACGCCGAAACCGATCAAATTAATTTCTGGTAGTTCGCCGTTTTGTGAAACCTTTTTAGATGATGTGCGGGTTGAAAAAAATCAGGTAGTAGGCGAGATTAATCAAGGATGGACCATAGCCAAGTACTTACTGACGCATGAGCGCGAGATGATCGGTGGGTTTGGCTTGACTGGTGCGGGCTCGCAAACGCTCGGGCAGTTCGCTGTTGAAGCACTAGGCACAGAGCATGGAAGATTGACTGACTCTGTTTTGCGCGCCGATGTTATACGCTGGGAAATTGATGCTGCAGCATTTGCAGTGACCGCCGAGCGCGTGAACGACGAGGCTAAGTCGGGTCAGGGTATCGGGGCAACGTCGGCTATGCTTAAATACTATGGCACCGAACTCAACAAACGTCGCTACGAATTAATGATGAAACTGCATGGCAATGATGCTATGGAGTGGGAGGGAGAAGCCTCTAAAGATGGATGGCTGCCGCGCACATGGTTGCGCACCAAGGGCAACTCCATCGAAGGTGGCACCTCTGAAGTGCAGTTAAATATAATTGCTAAAAATATTCTTGGACTCGGGTAGATTTTATCAAAAGGGGTGCGATATGGCACTAGTACACAATCAAGAGCACCAGATGCTCAAAGAGTCAGCGCAAGGCTTTTTGCGAGAATTTGGATCGATTACCGAATTGCGCAAGTACCGTGATAGCGAAGAAGATTTCTCTCCGCTACTTTGGCCGCAGATGGTTGAGATGGGTTGGGCTGCTATATTGATACCAGAAAGTCACGGTGGCCTCGGTTTTGGTCAGGTAGGCATGGGACAAATTGTCGAGCAAAGTGGTCGAATGCTGACCGCATCGCCGCTATTAAGTACGGCCATATTGGGTGCCAGCATTATTAATCTGGCGGGTAGCGAAGAACAAAAGGCTCAACTTTTACCGGCCGTGGCCTCCGGCCAATTGACCACCGCACTAGCGGTCGATGAGTCGGCGCATCATGCGCCGAACAATATTGGGCTAGCGGCAGAGAAAACTGCGGTTGGTTTTCGTTTAACCGGCAGCAAGCGCAGTGTTGTTGACGGCCACCGAGCAGATCTGCTAATTGTAGCTGCTCGCTCGTCTGGTAGTTTGGGTGATAGCAAAGGCGTTAGCTTGTTTTTGGTCGAGTCAAAAGCCGCCGGCGTGAGCATAGAGAAAATGTCGACGGTCGACGGTCGAAGCGTCGCTAATATCTCATTCGATGGCGTCGAAGTTGCGACCGAAGCTTTGCTTGGCGACGAGGAGCTAGGATTTAGAGTGCTATCTAAGACCCTCGATATTGGCAATGCGCACCTGGCTGCGGAACTCTTGGGTATTTGCTCAGAGGCGTTTGAGCGCACCTTACAATATCTCAAGGAGCGCCAGCAATTTGGTGTTTCAATTGGTTCATTTCAGGCATTGCAGCATCGTGCCGCTCATTGGTGGAGTGAAATAGAGCTGGCCAAGTCATTGGTATTAAAATGTTTTCAAGCATTGGATGCGGACGATATCAAAGCACCGATTCTAGTCAGTATAAGCAAGGCTAAGTTGTGTGAAGTTGCAGATCTTAGCACTAATGAAGCGATTCAGATGCACGGCGGCGTGGGGATGACTGACGAGTACGATATTGGTTTTTTCATCAAGCGCGCGCGACCTGTTCAAGCGCTATTTGGTGGTTATAGTTATCATAGCGATCGGTTTGCCAGTATGACCGGTTACTAACGTCCTCGCGGAGCAAAAGGGCGAGGCCACTGGCGGTGACCGGCTAAACCTTATATGTCAGAATCTTAACGTTGTATGCCAACTTGTTTTTGCGCAAAGTAATAGCCGCTTAACTGGTCATGAGTTTTTTAATATGCAGAGGATTTAATCATGGATTTAGGTATTTCTGAGAAGTTAAGACCGATTCTTGACAAGGTTAAGGATTTTATCGATGTCGAAATAGCCCCGTTGGAACGCGAGTATTTTGACGAGGTAGATAAAGGCGACCGATGGCAGTATACCGAACGCCAAACCGAGATACTCGAGGGACTCAAAGATCAGGCTAAACAGCGCAATCTATGGAACTTCTTTCTCACTCATTACGAGGGCGGCTATGGGCTGAATACTGTTGAATATGCCTACATAGCCGAGGAAACGGGTCGGTCGCATTTGGCGCCAGAGGTTTTTAACTGCTCAGCTCCGGACACCGGTAATATGGAAGTGTTGGCACGCTACTGCAGCGCAGAACAAAAAGAGCGCTGGCTGGTGCCGCTGTTGGCGGGCGAGATGCGATCTGCTTACGCGATGACCGAACCGCAGGTTGCGTCCTCAGATGCGACTAATATTTCGATGTCCTGCGTTGCCGATGGCGATGAGTGGGTGCTCAACGGAGAAAAGATCTGGATTTCGGGTGTTGGCGATCCGCGCTGTGAAATTCTTATTGTTATGGTCAATACCGACCCCAATGGGCCGCGTCATGCGCAGCATTCGCAAGTGCTAGTGCCGCGCGCTACCGCCGGCGTAAAGTTACTGAGGCCGATGACGATTTTTGGTAGTGACGACGCGCCCCATGGTCACTTTCACATGCGTTTTAGTGACGTTCGGGTGCCGAAGGAGAACATGATCCTCGGCCAGGGCCGCGGTTTCGAGGTTGCCCAAGGCCGACTCGGACCTGGCCGTATTCACCACTGTATGAGGGCTATAGGGCTCGCCGAGGCGGCATTAAAAATGCTCTGCGAGCGTGCTCTGAGTCGCAAGGCTTTTGGACGGTCTCTAGCAAAATTGGGCGGTAATGTGGATATTATTGCGGATGCAAGGATCGATATTGAAATGACTCGGTTATTGTGTTTAAAGACCGCGTGGCTAATGGATCATCAGGGAGTGGATGCCGCCCAGCCGTTTATTTCTATGATTAAAACTCAGGCGCCATCGATGGCATTAAAAGTTATTGATGAGGCTATGCAAATGTATGGGGGCTTGGGGATATCGCAGGACACACCGCTGGCAGCTTGGTATGGTAGCATGCGCTGTTTGCGTTATGCCGATGGTCCGGATGCTGTTCACCGCATGGTTATTAGCCGTCGAGAGTTGGGCCAGTACAGTCAGTAAATGCGCTCAAAAGCGGTTTTTTTGGGGTTTTACGACCTGTTACACCGGTAAAAGTGGTTTGCAAAAGGGAGTCATATTAGACCCGAGTTTGCTGTGAGTGGTGAGGTGTGAAGAGATAGGCCACTAGCTTTCTGCGCCATTAAAAACTTTACAAGAAAAAAGAGTTTTACCAGAATGTGTAGTAAGTTATAGATTCCGGACGGACTAAAAATTTGGATAAAAGAGGGATACTATGAGAGCGTTAGTCTGCAGGGAATTTGGTAGATTTAGGAATCTTGCTGTGGAGCAACGCGATAGCGTTGAACCAGGTGCGGGTGAGGTGCTTATCGATGTTAAGGCCGCGGGCGTCAACTTCCCCGATATCTTAACCGTAGAGGGTAAATATCAAGTAAAACCAGAGCTGCCATTCGTGCCGGGTACCGAGGTGTCGGGCGTGGTTAGTCAGCTTGGCGAGGGAGTGACGACGCGTGCAGTTGGCGACGAAGTGGTTGGCACACTGCAAATTGGTGCTTTCGCCAATCAAGTGGTCACCTCAGAGTATTCGACTTTTTTGAAGGGTCGAAGTATGTCATTTGAACAGGCTGCAGGTTTTGCTGTAACCTTCGGTACCTCTTATTACGCACTTAAGCAACGTGCTCAATTACAGGCTGGCGAGACCGTTTTGGTGCTTGGTGCAGCAGGTGGTGTTGGGATCGCGACTATTCAGATAGCCAAGGCAATGGGTGCAACAGTGATTGCAGCTGCCAGCAGCGAAGACAAACTCGACTTCGCCTGTCAGGCAGGTGCCGATATGCGTATTAACTACACGACTGAAAACCTTAAAGACCAAGTTAAAGCGCTTACTAAAGGCAAGGGGGCCGATGTTGTTTATGATCCGGTAGGAGGTGATTTTTCAGAGCAGGCATTCCGCGCCATTGCGTGGGGAGGACGCTTTTTGGTGATTGGGTTTGCGTCGGGTCCAATTGCTAAGATGCCGCTTAATCTGGCCTTGTTGAAAGGGGCTGCGATAATCGGTGTTTTTTGGGGTGCTTGGTCTATGCGCGATCCGGTTGAGTCGCAAAATAACTTTAAAGAATTAGTAGAGATGATCGACGACGGGGTGTTTTCACCGCTGGTTCCGCAAGTCTACCCACTACATGATTTTACCGCGGCTTTCGAAAGCATTGCCGAGCGTCGAGCGAAGGGTAAGGTTGTTTTGTCAATGACTTAGTTGCCCGTTTGGTAATTAGAGGCTCGGGATTATTGTGGCAAACTTGGCATCAAAAAGTATTAGGATGGTCATATGCGGTTAATTATTGGACTGTCGGGTTCGAGTGGTGTTATTTATGGCATCCGACTGCTTCAGCTTTTGTCTCAGCGAAGTGATATAGAAACTCATCTGGTAATGAGCCAGAGTGCGCGTATGAATATTGGCATCGAAACCGATTGGTCGCTGGATGCGGTCGAAGCTTTAGCAAATGTGGTGCACAACAATAAGAACATAGCCGCGAGCATCGCAAGCGGTTCGTTTAAAACTGCTGGTATGATCATTGCGCCCTGTTCGATGAAGACGCTGTCTGGTGTGGTTAATTCGTATGCCGACAATTTACTGATTCGCGCAGCAGACGTAATTTTGAAGGAACGCCGACGGCTATTATTGGTACCTCGCGAGTCGCCGTTGCATACCGGACACTGCGAATTACTGCTGCGAGCAAGCCAATTGGGTGCAATTATTTGTCCGCCAGCACCCGCATTTTACACAGTTCCCAAGTCGGTTGAGGACATCGTTGATCACAGCGTTGCACGACTGCTCGATCTATTCGATGTGGATGTACCAGAGTTAGTTCGCTGGCAGGGTAATAAACGCGACTAGTTAGAATTTTGACGATATCCTTAATAACCCTCAGAGCGTGTTGGGGGAGTCGTGCACTGGCTGCCGATTTGCTACTTATTAACTGCTGAAGGATCGTGTACAGCTTAATTCTCAGCAACTCGTGGCACTCTCGCCGAGATGCCACTGAGCAACTGATAGCCGTTAGTAGCGCAGTGCGCGGCGATCTCGTTAACAGACAAGTTTTGCCCCCATAGTATACTAGGATCACCTATATTGACCTCTGAAATATCGCTAACATCTACGCTGATCATATCCATCGATACGCGACCGACTAAGGGACAGCGTCGACCATTGATAAGGACAGGCGTTCCATTCGGGGCGTGGCGTGGGTAGCCGTCGGCATAACCTACTGTCAGGGTTGCGATTCGCGATGTTCGTGCTGCAGTCCAGGTTCCTGCATAGCCAACCGACTCTCCCGCAGCGATCGAGCGCAGTGAGGTGACTGCTGATGTAAAGGTCATCACCGGTTGCAAACGGTGATCTTTGTATTGATCGACAAACGGGCTGTTGCCATACAACATATATCCAGGTCGCTGCCAATCGCGCTGCGCGCCGGGCCAGCCGAGTATGGCAGCCGAGTTAGCTAAGCTCTGTTGCAGTATCGCGCCGTCCGCAACCGCTATGTCGGCGTAAACGCTATCATAAAGGGCCATCTGCTGGTAAGTCTTAGGGTCATCGAGATGATCGGCACTAGCAAAGTGCGAAGCGAGCACCATGTGGTTATGTACGTTGTCGCTGGCGGCCAACGCACAATAGGCGGCATTGACTTCATCGGCTTGGAATCCGAGGCGATGCATGCCGGTGTCGAGTCCTAGCCAGACACGCACTGGTTGCAGCAAAGATGCTTGCAAAAGATGCTTCAGTTGCTGGTTATTTTCAACCATTAACCATAATTGGTTGTCGGCAGCCACGCTGATTTCGTCGACACTAAAAGTACCCTCGAGAAGTAGAATAGGTTTGTCTATACCGAAACTGCGAAGTTCCAGCGCCTCTTCAATCGAAGCGACACCAAACGCTGGAGCGAGATTAAGCGCGTTACAGACTATTTCGGCACCATGCCCATAGGCATTCGCCTTGACCATTGGCATACAGTGCGCAGCACTAGCCCCTTGAGCGATCGCATAGTTGTCGCGCAGGGCTTGCTGATTGATCAATACTCGAGTGGGTCTTGCCATGGACGATAGTTCGCTATATGACGCGTTGGGTGATTCGTCATGATACTTCGAATACAACCGCTGCCGCCACTTTTGATGCGCGACTATAGAGTTACCCTCAGCTGCATTAACGTCGTTGTTTAGCTATTCAAGTCTTCGGTAAGATGACGATAACGGCGGTTCTCGTACCAAAATATGTAGCCACCCGAAAACAGGATGATAGCGGCACCGACAAGGGTTTGCCACGGCGGTTGCTCGTTAAGAACTATGACTGCAAGAATCAATGCGAACAGTAGCCTGGTATAACGAAAAGGCGATATAACCGACATATCACCAAGCCGCGTGGCGAGGACTATGGCGTTATAAGAGAGTCCTCCAGCGAGAATGACACCGCCGAGTAATAGCCATTGATGACCCGTGGGAGCGACAAAGGGTTGAAAAAACGGTGTGGCGATTAAACCTGACAGGGCATAGGCTAAAAAAGCGTAGGTAGACACGGTCAAGGTTGGAATGCGGGCTCGAATTACGCGTGTCGATATATCGCGGATAGCCAAGCATAGAGTACCTAAGACCGCCAGTAATGAAGCCGGTTGAAAGGCATTTGAGCCGGGTCGAAGAATCAATAAGACGCCTACAAAGCCGATG
>JAPKCN010000225.1 GCA_028822945.1 Porticoccaceae bacterium
CGTTAAGGTTTAACCATACTGTGACTAGGCTATAACCAGCGGTGGTGGTAGATTCGATAAAGTCTACACCGGGCACAGAGGATGCCGCCCGCTCTATCGGGTCTGTTACAAAACCGCGCACCACGTCTGCCGGAGCACCGACATACTGCGTGCTTATCACCAAAGAGGAGCTCTCTATCCGTGGAAACTGCGATACAGGGATATCTATAGCCGCTCTGATCCCGGCTAACACCAGCAGTAAACAGATCGAAATGGCTAAGACCGGCCGTCGAATAAAAATATCACTGAAGCGCGGGCGGGATAGACCATTCTCACCAGACGAGGATGGCATCACATCGAGCTCTCGAGCGCGGCGTCAACGCCCGGCGCTTGGCGACCATTGTTAACGCGGACTAGAACTCCCTCACGCAGTTTAAATGCGCCCAAACCCGCCAACTGCTCGCCGGCATTGAGGCCGCTCATTACTACCCATTGCGGTCCCTTTTGCGGGCCCAAAATTACTGCCCGTTTAACTGCACGATAAGTCGCATCAGCACCTTTCTCGGCGTTTCTAAGTACATAGACATTGGCACCTAGTGCGTCGTAGCGCACAGCTTCGGAGGGAATCAGTATCACCGATCTCCGGCTACCGACTGGCGCAGTCACTTTGACAAAACTACCAGGCAATAACAAACCGCTTACATTATTAATTTCAGCACGCAGCCGAATCTGCCGGGATTGACTATCGACCTGCGAATCCCTAGCCACAATCCTGGCGGTAAGCGTTTGGTTAGTGCCGGTAAAACCCTGAGCGACAGTTCCGCTAACAACAACGCTATCGCCCACTCCGAGTATCGCTTGATGCTGGGGTACTCTAAAGTCTATCCATATACGGCGATCCAACCCTACTAGGCGAGTGATCGCTCGCCCAGCATGTAGATACTCCCCAACATCTAATTGGTGCAAGCCCGCCGTGGCGGCAAACGGCGCTTTAATGCGTTTTTTTTCAATGATCGCGTCGAGAGCTGCAACTGCTGACGTTGCAGCGGTATAGGCCGCTTGAGCGCGATCTAAGTCCGTTGCAGAGGACATGCCTGTTTGGGTTAATTTGCGATTGCGATCGAGTAGCAACAGGGCCAGCGTCACCTCAGCCGCGGCAGCACTGCGCCGCGCTTGCTCCTCGCGGATGTCTAAGCGCACGAGTAGTTGGCCCGCCGCCACTTTGGCGCCGGGCTGAAAGCCAACAAAACTGACGCGTCCTGCTATTTCGTTGGTTAACTCCAGTGACTTAACCGCTACCACCTCGCCTATGACACTGCTTTGATCTTGCCAAGTTGTGGACCTAGCGATGGCCAGTTCAACCGTTTCACTGCGTTCTGGATAGCCCTCGGCAAATGCGACAGCGGTCCGTATTTGCTGATACTTAACTAAGCCCAAACTAAGCGCTGCAAGGCAGCAGCCTAAAATCACTGCGCTCCATCCTCGGTACATCCTGGTGCTCCATCAATGTTAACCTAATTGGTTGAAGAGCTGTCGCCTTCAACGCGCGCTCAAACGGTCAGCGGACCAGAATGAAATCTGAATTCGTTATCTGGAGATTGGATTAACTCCTGCTCGCGTTCAGCTATTATGGGTATACGACTATTCAATGCTTGCCGACCGATTAAATTTTCTGCGAGATCGAGGTAATCTCGATAATGTCGCGCCTCAGATTTTAGCAAAGACCAATAAAATTTAGATAATTCATCATCCAGCTCAGGCGCGACTCGGGCGAAGCGCTCACAGGATCTAGCCTCGATAAAAGCGCCAATAATCAAGATATCTGCCAATTTATACGGCTCTTCAGATCTTGCCAGACTGCGCAATCCTGCTGCATAGCGCGACGCCGACACATGTTGGTAGGCGATATTACGTCGCTGCATAATCGCTATCACCTGCTCAAAATGGCGCATCTCCTCTCGCGCTAGACGCGACATTTTATTTAAAAGACCAAAATCATCAGTATATTTATAGATTAGATTGAGCGCTGTGCTGGCAGCTTTTTTTTCACAATTAGCATGGTCGACTAACATCAGGGTTTGATTACCCAGGGCGTTTTCTAGCCATTTGTCGGGCGTGGCACAGGGTAGGAAATCTTGGATGTGCTGAATCTCGGTCATAGATTATTGTCTTCTATTAACTAGTTTTTTTGATTGGAGCACTTAGTAATTGACTAAGTGCTTTATTTTGTCAACTGGGTCTTACGCTTGTCAATCACACAGCGCTCTGTTGTATCGAATCGAAAGAGATATCAAAGTACATGCGTAGAAATAACAGAGAAGGATTCTCTGGACACACACGCAGCCTCCATTCATCACATGTTAGAAATCTCCACCGCGCGTTCATCATCAAAAAGCTTAATAAACGGTCGCTGGGACATCATGATCATCCACTCACTGAGGCCATCGATATCAGCCAAAATATCCCACCGCCACATCCTCTTAGCAATAATCCGCGTATTCACCAAAATGTAATAAGCAAAGAAGTCAGCCACTGTAAGGTCATCACCCATAACAAACGGAGAGAAACTCCCCAACCGGTTGAGTGGCGCAAGGCCCGTCTACATCATCGGTTTTATATCGTCGGCCGCCGCTTGATTAAAATCACATCCAAAAAAGACATGACCATTTCAATGAGCCGCCTCAGTGCCAATATAGAGCTCTATTAGATTGATAATCTGCGCAATTTAGGCTGCTTTAAACGGGTCTTTGGGTATTATAGGTTCGTCTGCAGTGCAGTTTTCAAAAAAGCCCGGAACCGCCGTCGACTCACTTAAAAAACCCTCCTTTATCTCAATAAAAGGTACCTTACCCATAGGACTTTTATCTAACAAAGACTTAATCTCTATCTGAGTCACCTCAACCTCTTCAAAGGCAACCCCCTTCTCAAGCAAAAAACCTTAATCATTGCTTGATAGTTACTAATTTTAAAACCGTAAAGTTTAATCATGTATTAAACTCCCGTTCTGGTGAACAATATCTGAGTTAATGGCATTAAATAGCCGCTTATAATCATCACTAATGAG
>JAPKCN010000226.1 GCA_028822945.1 Porticoccaceae bacterium
ACAAACTCGGGAGCAGGGTGCTTAGGCTCGCCTATAGACAGCGCGATGTGACTCAGATGTACCGGCGGCGTAATACCAGATTTAAGATTGTTGAGTCGCTCAAAGGGATAGGGTTGTAACTGCTGTATTTTGTGATCCATGGTTCGTCTGCTCAGTGCCAAAATTTCATTGGTCGTAGCTCTGCACCCTGCAAATCGTCCTTGTTTCGCTGATCTAATTCACTGCAGATAGTATGTTGAAGTTTTTGACAAAAGTCCGTATCCGTCAACGCTTCGTGGTTAAAGTCGGTCAGATAGAATACATCTTCCACGCGCTCGCCGAGTGTGGATAGCTTTGCATTGTATAAGTTGAGCCCATAGCGCAAAAAGATACTCGCCAAATGAGCCAGTAGTCCGGGTCGGTCGGGAGTAAGCACCTGCAGTACCGTCGTATTGGTTTCTGCGTCGTTGCGCAACGTGGCCGTGGTTTTTAACGTGAAATTCATTAGCTGTCTTGGCGTCCGTCGATGTACATCGAAGCTGACATCACTGGGATTTAAAATCGCGCCGCGCAAGGTGTTAATGACCGTCTTACAAAGATTGCGATCGCTACCGATAGGTCGGTCTTGATCGTCTAATACATAAAATACATCGAAGGAACGATTGTCGTGTGTCGTGTGAAGCCTGGCATCTTGAATGTTCAGGTGAAGCTTATCGAGGATGGCGGCGATCATAGAAAATATATTTTGACGGTCGCGAGCATGGACAAAAATCTGTGTCGCAACGGGAATTTCAACCCCGACATCGCGGAGCAGTATCACCGGTGAATCATGGCTGGCATTGGCGATAATAGCCTGAGTAAACGTAGCTATGTCGTCACTCTTTTCCCGTAAAAAGAACTCCTCAGTGACATCACTCCAGACTGCCAGCGCCTGAGGTGCGCCAATATCTTGCTCAGCGAGCCGTTTTAATACGGCATTTTTCGCATCCCTAACCCAGGCCGACTTGTCGGCTGGAACGCCGAGACCCTCTTGCAGTGCCCGCTTTGTTTCGAAGTACAGGTTGTGCATTAACGAACCTTTCCAATCGGTCCAGAGTCTGGGGTTGGTGGCATTGATATCAGCGACAGTCAGCAGGTATAGGTGTTCAAGATGCATCTGGTCGCCGACATGGTTGGCAAATTTGTAAATTACATCGGGGTCTGATGTATCCTCGCGCTGGGAGACCTTGGACATTAGTAGGTGGTTTTCAACCAACCACTTGAGCAGGTCAATCTCCTGTGGTTGCAGGCCATGTCTTTGACCAAAGTTAGCGATATCTGCTGAGCCCAGCAATGAGTGATCTCCGCCGCGGCCCTTGGCGATATCATGATACAGCGCAGCAATAATACTCAGCTCTGGTTTTGGCAAATTTTTGAAAATATGTGAGGCTATTGGAAACGCAGTGGCCTGGTCGGGCCGCGCAAAGCGGCGTATATTTCGGATCACCTGCAAGGTGTGTACATCGACAGGGTATATATGAAAAAGATCATGCTGAGTCTGGCCTACGATTTTACCGAACTCCGGCAGATAGCTACCTAAAATGCCGTAACGGTTCATGCGGGCAAGTTGCATGGAGAGATTGTGTGGCGAGCGAAGAATTCGCATAAACAACTCTTGGTTATTTGGATTCGCCCTAAAATCATCGTTGATAAGATTGCGGTGCAACCTAATCTGGCGAATCGCCGAGGCACGAATACCCTCGATATGATCGTTCTCACCCAGAATAGCGAAGAGCTCGAGAAGGGCGGATGGGCTATCCGCTAGGACGGACTCGTGGCTGGTATCTAGGTAGTTATCGCGAACGATAAAGCGGTCGTTAATAAGCACGGTGTTCTTGGTTTTATTCTGGCGGTAAATTGCCTCGTCAAGATATTGCAGCAACACGTCGGTTAACTCGCGTATTGAGAGAACCGTCTGATAGTAACGCTGCATAAACTTCTCGACGCCCAGTTTGCCATTGCTGTCGCTGTAGCCAAACATAACGGAGAGTTTACGCTGGTAGTCAAAAAGTAAGCGCTCTTCTGGGCGATCGGCAAGTAGGTGCAGCCCGTAGCGAACCCTCCACAGAAATTCTTCATCTCGACGCAGGGTTAAGTATTCTTCGTCGGATAAAAATCCCGCATGCACGAGCTGGGAGCGACGGTACAGATTAAAGTGACGTTTGGCAGTCCAATTGATCAACTGGATGTCACGCAGTCCTCCTGGCGCATCCTTGACGTTAGGCTCAAGGTTGTATTCGGTATCGTCATGCTTGCGGTGGCGCGCGCTCTGCTCGTCAATTTTTGCACGATAGAAGCTGGCAGATGCCCATATTTTTGAGGGCCCCGTTTTCTTTAGCATGGCATCGCGTAGTTCATTATTACCGCAGATCAAGCGAGTTTCCATGATGTTAGTCGCTATAGTGATATCGCGCTTGGCCTCATCGACGCATTGCGATAACGAACGCACGCTGTGCCCTATGGTTAATTTGATGTCCCAAAGAAACGTCAAGAATTGCTCAATGCTGGCGCGGTATTTTTGCGGCTGGTTGCGGCGCATTAGAATGAGTAGGTCGATATCAGAGTGAGGGTGCAGCTCGCCGCGGCCGTAACCGCCGACGGCGATTAGACTGATATCTTTATCCCACGGAAAGCGATCCCAAGCATATGACAGTATCAAATCGGCAAATCGGGCAGATTCGTTAACCAGGGTGTGCACCTCTTCACCCTCATAAAAACGATTGCTGAAGTGATTCTGTGCGGCGTTTAGCGCATTACGAAAAACACTGATGGCATCGCCTGCCTCAATATCAGCCGCGAAACGCTTTTGATCAAAGAACAGAGGTGCATTCAACTGGGCAAGGGAGTTTTTAAGTGCCATAAGGGTGTGCTTTCTAAAAAGATTCTTCGTGTCTGGCTGTCAGCACTTCAACGCCGTCACTGGTGACAACCATCGTATGTTCCCACTGCGAGGAAAGACGCCCATCTGAGGTTTCGACAGTCCATCCATCGCGCTTCA
>JAPKCN010000227.1 GCA_028822945.1 Porticoccaceae bacterium
ACACTGTGGTTGTAAACGGCAACCCGATAAAAATTATTTACGCTAATGCTCCGAGCGAAATCGACTATCGAGAGCACGGTATCGATAATGCCATCATAGTCGACAACACTGGCGTTTGGCGAGATCGACATGGGTTGGGAGGTCATCTGCGTCCGGGCGCATCAAAGGTCATAGTGACGGCACCCGCCGGAGACGATATTCCGAACGTTGTTTACGGCGTCAATCACTCTGAGATCACTGCACAGCAAGATATTGTCTCGGCGGCGTCCTGTACCACTAACGCAATTGTTCCGGTTCTCAAGTCGCTACTTGACGAATACGGTATCGACCGCGGACACGTTGAGACGGTGCATGCATACACCAATGATCAGAATCTCATTGATAACTATCACAAGGGTGATCGGCGCGGCCGTAGTGCGGCGTTAAATATGGTGCTGACATCCACCGGTGCGGCCAAAGCTGTGGCCAAAGTTATTCCAGAGCTAAAGGGTAAGCTGACCGGCAATGCGATTCGCGTGCCCACGCCAAATGTGTCTTTGGCGCTGCTTAATTTACAGCTCTGTAAAGATACCAATGTCGAGCAATTAAATGAGCACATGCGCCAGACTGCGTTGTATTCCGATATGCAGCAGCAAATTGGCTTTACTCTATCCAGCGAGGCGGTTTCGACCGACTTTGTTGGCTCTCGCCAAGCATGTGTGTTTGATTCACAGGCGACGATAGTGGACGGAAAAAGTTGTGTGTTGTATTGCTGGTATGACAACGAATTTGGCTATAGCTGCCAAGTCGTGCGATGTCTTGAAGCGATGGCCGGTGTCATTTGGAAACGCTTCCCAAGCGGCATGTAAACCGGCTTCGCCACTAGTGTAAAACTGTATGCGTTGGCGCTCAAATAAGCGCCTCATGCCGATCGGGTTATAACATCGGGAAAAAATGCAGCAATTTGCCCCGATTAGCCCCGTTTCCGACTGGCATACTAGCAATCAGACCTTTACAATGTGCGCCTTTGAGAAATGGCGCTGTCGCCCAACTAATGCGTCCTCCCTCTGGACAGTACACCAATACATGGTGAGTCATTGCGGCCCAGTCACATATTATTGGAACTGTATGACGATTGAGCAACTTGTTGAAAAGGTAATTGAATGATCAAAATTCGCCGCGGATTGGACTTGCCCATTTCGGGTGTACCCACGCAAACAGTAGAAGACGGCCCCGCGATTAGTCAAGTTGGTTTAGTTGGATCCGATTATCAAGGTATGAAACCCACCATGGCAGTCAAAGAGGGCGATAAGGTCAAACTCGGCCAGCTATTGTTTACTGACAAGAAAAATCCACTAGTCAAATTCACTTCGCCAGCATCGGGTATCGTCCTGGCCGTGAACCGCGGTGAGCGCCGAACTTTTCAGTCGATTGTTATTGATGTTGAGGGCGATAGTGAAGAAACCTTTGAAAAGTTTGATGTTGCACAACTGGCAGAATTGCCCCGCGATCAGGTGGTGGCCAATTTAGTTGAATCTGGACAGTGGGTAGCACTGCGTACTCGGCCCTACTCAAAAGTTCCTTCGCCACATACCCATCCAGCGTCGATATTTGTCACGGCAATGGATAGTAATCCACTGGCAGCTGATCCACGCATCATCATTGGCGATCGATATGACGACTTTAGCAGCGGCCTGAGAGTGCTGGCGCGGCTGACTGACGGCCCGGTCAATCTGTGTACCGCACCGCAGTCGGCTATCCCTGGTGAGAATATCGATGGGGTTCGTGAAATATCTTTCAGCGGCCCCCATCCTGCGGGTTTAGTGGGTACCCACATACATTTTGTCGATCCGGTGAGCGCCGAAAAAACGGTATGGAGCATCGGGTATCAAGATGTGATTGCATTCGGTGCACTGTTCACTTCGGGGCGGATCGACACGCGCAGAATTGTCTCGCTGGCTGGTCCACAGGTGATCAATCCGAGGCTACTGTCAGTTCGTTTAGGCGCCAATCTGAATCAGTTGGTGATTGGCGAGTTGCAAAATGATGAGAACCGAGTTATCTCTGGATCGGTACTTTCCGGTCGCAAGGCGGCTGGGGAATGCGCGTTTTTGGGGCGCTATCATAATCAAGTTTCGGTGATCCGCGAGGGCCGCGAGCGGCATTTTTTACATTATTTGCGTGCGGGCTCCGAGAGTCATTCGGCACTGCCAATTTTTGTTTCGGCGATGTCAAAAAAACTTCAGGCGATGACGTCGAGCACTAATGGCAGCGAGCGTGCGATGGTGCCGGTGGGAGGCTACGAAGCCGTCACGCCACTCGACATATTACCCACTCAGTTACTGAGATCATTGATTGTTGGCGACACTGAAATGGCGCAAAAACTCGGTTGCTTGGAATTGGACGAAGAAGATGTAGGCCTTTATACCTATGTCTGCGTAGGTAAGTATGAATATGCTCCAATCCTGCGGGACAACCTTACCAGAATCGAAATAGAGGGCTAGGCCGTGCTTAGAGAAACGCTCGACAAATATGAACCGCATTTCCACCGTGGCGGCAAGTGGGAGCGCTATTATGCGCTTTACGAAGCGGTGGATACAGCGCTTTATAAGCCGGCAGATGTCACCAAAAATAGCTCGCATGTGCGCGACGGGATTGATCTTAAACGGGTTATGATCACCGTTTGGGCGGCGACTTTTCCGACTATGTTTTTTGGCATATGGAACGTCGGTTTTCAGGCAAATAGTGTTATGGCTGATATCGGCATGCTGTCTCAGGAGGGCTGGCGCGGTGCGTTTATCGGCTTGTTCGCTGGCTACGATGCCACTAGTGTTTGGGATAACATGATTCACGGCGCTGCCTACTTTTTGCCAATCTACATGACTACGTTCGTTGTTGGCGCATTCTGGGAAGTGTTATTCGCGAGCGTGCGCAAGCACGAAGTCAATGAGGGTTTTTTTGTCTCGTCGATATTGTTTGCGTTGTGCTGTCCGCCCGACCTGCCGCTGTGGATGGTGGC
>JAPKCN010000228.1 GCA_028822945.1 Porticoccaceae bacterium
AAACAAAAAACCTATTAAGGGAACGCTGTCGAGAGATTCGGTAGACAATAAGCGCTCATCCAAAGATCTTGAAGGCCGCGCTCCGGCGACTAAAAAAACGCCGAAAGGTAGTACGCCGAGTCAGCATGCGCCAGAACGCATTCCAGATAAACCGGTGCGGAAAAAAACCCCAGCTGCGGAAAAAAAATACCGCGGCGACTCCCCGCCGCGCAAGCGGCCGAGCTAGACCAGCGGTTACTAATAGTAGCTAGGGCTGATTGAGTATTTCATCGATCCGCAGCAAGCTTTTGATCAGATCGCACGCTTCAACTCCGCAATGCTTAAAGTATACTTCGGCCATCGGAGCAATCGCACAGCGCTTAGGCAGGTCCGCATTACTGCTAAGCAAGTTCCTTAATCGAGGTATAAACACAAACTGTAACCATTGCGGCAGAGTCAAATGGTCAGCGGCGAATGGTTGGTCACTGGTCAGTTGTTCCTCTGAGAGCGGCTGCGCCTGCCACAGGCTAGTTTGCCGCAGTTGATATTCTAAATCGTGCAATAGTGTCTTCAATTGAGCTCTAGTCGACGCGTTGTCCATAGGTCCTGTATACAATAGTGGCTAAATGCGGCACTAGGGTTGGGCTAATATAGCCAAACCCTAGTCATCATGGCGCGTTGAGATCGCGCGTAAAAGGCGGCAGCGCATTTAACAGTTGCGCGCCATAACGTTTGCTGACTATCCGACGGTCGAGAATCGTCACCGTACCGGTATCGGTTTCGGTGCGCAATAAGCGCCCGCAAGCCTGCGTCAGACGGAGCGATGCGGTTGGTAGTGCAATATCGAAAAAAGCGTTACCACCACGAGCTTCCACCCATTCACTCAATGCTTCTTGTAAGGGATCGTTGGGCACCGCAAACGGAAGCTTCACAATCACTACATGGCGACAGTAATTACCAGGCAAATCGACTCCCTCAGCAAAACTTGCCAAACCGAAAAGCAAACTACGATCGCCTTGATCGACCCGCTCTCGATGCAGGCGCAACATCTCTCGATTGGAAAATTGACCTTGCATGAGGACATCGCTCTGAAGATCGCGGGACACTTCGGCATACACCTCTTGCATTTGTCGCCGCGACGAAAAAAGCACCAGCGTACCGACATGGCTCTCGACCATAGACGCCAAGTTATCGATCAAATAACGGCTGTGAGCGGCGACCTGATTACCCTCTACTGCATCACGAGGAACCTTCAGTAATGCCGCCCGTGGATAATCAAAAGCCCCCGCTACGGCCAAACAATTTGCCTCGAGGGGAATGCCAGTATCACGACGTAAACTATCAAAATTACCCAATGTACGCAGTGTCGCCGACGTCAAGACAACGCCATAACTCTGCCCCCAAAGGCGTTCTGAGAGTAGCTTGGCAGCCTGAATAGGACTGGCATTAATGGATACATCAAAGCCCCCGGCAGATAACTCGTCCAGTCGCAACCAACAGGCTAGCGGCATCTCATCGGGCTGAATGTCTTTGCGTAAACGTTGCCACAGGGCTAAAAGCTTTTCCCCTCGCGCCTGCCAGCTACCCACCTGCTGATAAAACAACTCGAGGTCTGTGGTTGCAACTGGATACTGTCGATCACTGAGTGCTTCGTTGAGGGTATCCTCGAGCACTTCCAAACGCGCCAACCAACCAGACAGACAATCGGAAATTTGTTTAGCAATTTGACGCAACGCGTCTCCGATGTCGCCATGCGTGAACCGATAGCCGTCATCACTCGCTTCGGCGCTATCAAGATAGCCTTTGCACAGCGGATAAACAGTTGTAAGTAATTCTGCCAAGGCCTCTGCATCCCCCTGAATGCGAGTCAGTTGCTCAACTGTAGAACTATCATCGACAAAAACTGATGCTTGTCCCTTGCATTGTCGCGGCAATTTCTCCAACCAATTTAAACTGCTATTGATGCGGCACTCCGCCCCAAAATGTCGCACCGCAGTATCAGCCAAGCGATGAGCCTCATCAAAAATATAGATACAATCCTCTAGCGGCGGTAAAATAATGCCCCCGCCAAGCGCCAAATCGGCCATGACAATATCGTGATTAGCAACGATACAGTCACTGTCTTCTAAATCATTGCGCGCCTTGAAAAAAGAGCATTGGTTAATGAACCGGCAACGCCTGCCGGAGCACTGGCGTCGGTCAACTGTGAGGGCTCGCCACTCTAAGTCATCAATCCGCGTTGACCAAGTGTCGCGGTCGCCATCCCAGCTTCCCTCATCCAGCCCTGCCGACAATTCCCGATAAAGAGTCTCGGTATATTTGTTTGGCTTCAGTGGCTGCTCATCATCAAATAGACAAATACCGGCCTCAGTCGAGGTTAGCGCATCGATATGTTGTTGTAAGCGCAGATTGCACGCGTAGCGCCCTCGACCCTTGACCAGGGCACATCGATAGTCCCAGTCGCAGGCAGCCATAAGTTCTGGTAAATCTTTATTAATCAATTGCTCCTGCAGTGCGACTGTTCCGGTAGCCACTATAACGGTTTTTTTTAAGGCCTTCGCGACCGGTAATGCAGCGATTAGGTAGGCAACCGTTTTACCGGTACCTGTAGCGGCCTCGACTGCACCAATACGCAACATTGGATCACTATTGCTCAAAGTATTCGCAACCGCGGCGATCATCTGTTTTTGCCCAGTTCGGGGATTCAGTTGGCGCGATTTTAAAAAGCGTGTATAGCCCTGCTGAATAGTCGTTCTAGTGGCATCGGCTAGCAAGTTAACTATCCTCGGCAGCTTGCGACCGACAACTGATCAATCACAGGTGCCGCATAGCTTTGCATGGCTATATCGCGATGTTCTTCCGGCAGACCGGACATCCGCTGATTAAATTTAGCGCCCACCTCGGCCCAATTTTCCTTTGGCCATAGCGCACACAGCTCCTGTATATCACGATTACCATTGAGTGCATGCCAGGCAAAAATGTTGCTTGGAAACAGGCGGTAACCAGAAAAAATTTGGCG
>JAPKCN010000229.1 GCA_028822945.1 Porticoccaceae bacterium
AAGGTTAGTGGCAATTTTGGCGTTTTGGTTGAAATCAATAGTGAAACAGACTTCGTGGCCCGAGACACCAACTTTCAAGCCTTTGTACAGGCTGTTTTAGAGGGCGTATACAGTACTAAGCAAACCGATTTGATGGCCCTCTTTGCGGCTGGTGATCTCGAGACGCAACGCAACGATTTGGTGCAAAAAATAGGCGAAAATATTTCGCCTCGCCGAGCCCATAGCATCGAGGCTCCTGTGGTTGGAGCCTACGTCCACAGCAACAATCGTATCGGTGTGTTGGTGGGCCTCTCGGCCGGCGACGAAGAACTCGCGCGTAATGTTGCAATGCACGTAGCGGCAGTCAATCCAACCGTTGTAACGTCTGCCGATATGCCGGCGGAGGTGATTGCTGCGGAAAAAGAAATTTATGCAGCGCAGGCGCGCGAGAGTGGTAAGCCGGAAGAGATTATTGAAAAGATGATTGGCGGTCGCGTCGCGAAATTTCTCAAGGAGAACAGTCTCGTGGATCAGCCTTTTGTTAAAGACCCCGACATCACCGTCGGTAAGTTAGTCGCCAAAGCGGGCGCTGAAGTAGTGAGTTTTGTGCGCTATGAGGTCGGTGAGGGGATTGCGGTTGAAGAGGTAGACTTTGCCGCGGAGGTTGCCGCGCAAGTCGAGAGCGTCAGTTAATTTAACATGGGACTTCGTATGCCAAACTCGATTAGAGAAAACAGCTACAAGCGTATCCTGCTGAAGTTGAGTGGTGAGGAGCTGATGGGTAATGAGGGCTTTGGTATCGACCCCAAAGTTCTAGATCGAATGGCATTAGAAATTGGTCAGTTGGTCGGTATTGGTGTGCAGGTGGGCTTGGTCATTGGCGGCGGTAATCTATTCAGGGGTGCTGCCCTTAGCGCTGCCGGGATGGAGCGCGTAACCGGTGATCATATGGGTATGCTGGCGACAGTTATGAACGCGCTGGCGATGCGCGATGCCCTCGAGCGAACGAATATATCTTCGCATGTGATGTCGTCGATTCCGATGAGCGGGGTTGTCGAGCACTATGATAGGCGTCGCGCAATGCGCTACATCAAAGATGGGGACGTCGTCATTTTTGCTGCAGGTACCGGTAATCCCTTTTTTACGACTGATTCGGCAGCCTGCCTTCGCGGTATAGAAATTGACGCCGATGTCGTTCTCAAAGCAACTAAGGTAGATGGTGTCTATTCAGCCGATCCGATACTCGACCCCGAGGCTACGCTGTATACGCACTTAACCTATGATGAGATACTAGACAAGAAGCTCGGGGTTATGGACCTTACCGCTATCTGTTTATGTCGGGAACACGGCATGCCGTTGCGCGTATTTCGTATGTCTAAACCTGGAGCACTGCTCAACTTAGTTATGGGTAGCGACGAGGGAACCTTAATCGAAGAGAGGTAGGGGAGTATGATCGAGGAATTGAAGCAGGATGCGCGTACACGGATGAATAAATCGCTTGATGCGCTTAGTAATGCATTTAATAAAATTCGAACAGGACGCGCGCACCCGAGTTTATTAGACGGTATATCGGTAGACTATTATGGCGTCGACACGCCACTCTCACAAGCGGCATCGATTGTAATTGAAGATGCGAGAACATTATCGGTCACGCCTTGGGAACGCAACCTTATCCCACAGATCGAAAAGGCGATCATGAAATCTGACCTAGGGCTGAATCCGGCAACTGCGGGCACAGTGATTCGTATTCCGCTGCCGGCGTTGACAGAAGAAACCCGCAAAGTTTATGGAAAACAGGCGAAAAATGAAGCCGAACAGACACGTATTTCGATTCGCAATGTGCGTCGGGATGTGCTGTCGGATGTCAAAGAACTGCAAAAGTCGAAGGACATAAGCGAGGACGAAGAGCGGCGTGCACAGGACGAGGTGCAAAAAATTACCGACGGTTACATTTCCAAGGTGGATTTGTTATTGGCGGCAAAAGATAAGGACTTAATGGAGATATAAGCTCCGTTTGCTGACATACTATGACTGATCTAGTCTCTAGAGATGCAAGCCATCCCTTGCGGCACCTAGCGATTATTATGGATGGAAATAATCGCTGGGCGACTTTGCGCGGACTCACAGGGATCGCCGGCCATGAGGCGGGCGTTGAGCGTATCCGTGGCGTTCTAAAAGCGACCAAAGCGCACGGCATAGAAGTCGTTAGTTTATTTGCCTTTAGCAGTGAAAACTGGCAGCGTCCAGAAATTGAGGTCACTGGGCTTATGTCGCTGTTCGCCAACTATTTAAAAAAAGAAGCTAGAACGCTGCGCGATGATGGTGTTCGTTTGAAAATTATTGGTAATCGCGCGAATTTCAGCGACAGTTTGCTCAAGTTGATCCGTGAGGCGGAGTTAATTACTGCCAGCGGAAATTTTACCTTGGTATTATGTGTTGATTACGGCGGTCGCTGGGATGTTGTCGAGGCCGCTAGAGAGCTTGCCCTGGAAGTGCAAATGGGGCGTTTGCGAGCTTCGGATATAAGCGAAGAGACGCTCGCTAGAAAGTTACAATTGCAGGATCTCCCCGATCCGGATCTATGCATCCGCACTGGCGGCGAAGAGCGAATCAGCAATTTCCTTTTGTGGCATCTGGCTTACACCGAGCTTTTTGTCAGCGATTGCTATTGGCCTGACTTTGGACCCGAACTCCTTGATCAAGCTGTAGCCGAATACTATTCGCGAAAACGCCGATTTGGTCATCGACGAAGTGTCGCAGAACTGCCCGCCGAAGCCGGCGAGAGACAGAATGTTAAAACTTAGGATTTTTACTGCGCTTGGAATGGCGGTTATATTTGTCATCTGTCTATACAGTTTTTCGGCACACATTTTTGCTGTCATCTTGGTGCCGTTAATTTTGCTTGCAGGTTGGGAATGGTCTAATTTAGCCGGGATTGAATCGGCGCCCTACAAAAGTGTTTTTTTGTTGTTAAAAATCGCGAAGTATTTTAAACTTTTTTGTTTT
>JAPKCN010000230.1 GCA_028822945.1 Porticoccaceae bacterium
GCTATTGAATATTCCTTAGGTATGGTCACGGCATAAAGAATGCCATATACATCAGAGAAGTCATCCTCAACATGTGGCGTTTTCGCGCCAGCAGGCATGCGTTGTGCGGCTTCCGACACTCGGCGTCGCAATTCATCCCAGATTTGGGGGGCTTGTTCGATAGTTACCCAGCGATGCAGTTCAATTTGCACCTCAGAATGGCCGGGTATCGAACGTGATTCCATTTCGAATATCCATGGCAGCTCGCGCAGTGATACCTCGATTTGTTCTGTAATTTGTTGTTCGACTTCGAGCGCCGACGCTCCGGGGTATTCGGTGATGATAATAGCTTGTTTCATTGGAAAAGGTGGGTCTTCGAGGCGGCCAATATTTTCTAAACCATACCAACCGCCTAGCAGGCAAGAAATAGCCAGTAGCCAGACATATAGTGGATTTTTAAGAGCAAACTCAGTCATTTTGGATATGCAAGCTACCCGAGTGGTCTATCATGGGATGAACCTTTTGACCCGCGTGTAGCACAGATCCGCCTGCAGCAATTATTATTTCACCGTCCGCTAAACCTGCAGTAATGACTACGCGTGCGGATCTTGGTGAGCCGACTTCAACCAGCCTTTTGCGCGCGGTATAATCGGGTGCAGAGGTTACCCAAACGAATAGGCTGCCGTCTATATCTGTTTGCAGCGCGCTAGTTGGCACGAAAAGTTCCGCAGATGTCGCCGGCAGTGTTAGCGAAATCTGCGCGGTCATACCTTGCAATAAATCCCAATCGGGTAGTTGCTCTAGGACGAAACGTGTCTGGTAGGTTTGTGTTGCTGGACTAGCTTGGGCAGATTGTTCGACCAGTAAGAGAGGCCAGACTTTTTCAGGGTTAGCAGTGAAGCGCGCAGTGTTTTGGCTAATACCGTATTTTTGAATGGCGACGACGAGCTTTTCTGGCATATCGGTGAGCAACTCAATTTTATCAGACCGAGTCAGGCTTGCGATGACATCGCCTGCGATTACAGCGCTGTGGTTTCCTTTGTAGCGTTGTAATACAAGTGCGTCAAAGGGCGACATAATCTTGCTGTCTTTGAGGATCTCTTGCGCCTGGGCGACGTCGATACGCCGCAGTTGATAGCGCGTTTGTGATTCGTCGAGTATGGTGACTGACAGTATGCCTTTGGCATACAGTTTTTTGAATCTATTTAGCTCTTGACTGGCCAGCTTAAGTGAAGTTTGCGCGCGTTCAAGGGCTAACTTATGCTCATTAGCATCCAATTCAGCAATCAGATCGCCGCGATTAATCTTTTCGCCTTCGCGTATCGGTAATGCTACCAGTTGACCGGCAACTTCAAATTGCATATCGATAGTTTCGCGGTTGGCGACTCGAGCAAACAGTTGGTATTGTTGCGGCTCAGATGTCGCTTTTACAGTATAGATTTTCGCTGGCCGAACCACAGTTGGCGGGTCTGCTTCGGGTAGTTTTTGGTCGCAGCCCGTGAGCAAGATGAATGGTAATACCCATATTGTTTTTATCACGACACCAATTCCACAAGACGATGTTGTAGGGTATCTTTTTGAGAAATTGTCATTTGGTTTAAACCGATGGTCTCGAGAAGTTGCATGCCATGCAATGCGAGTGCCACGATTATGCCTAACTCGGGGTCACTGGAGTCTTTTCTTAAGTATGAGAACAATGTTCTATAGTAATCGCGAGCGGGGTCTAACAAAGCTGGATTTTCGGCGCCGGCCGCCAGTATCGCGTTGCGCGTTGCGCGTTCCGCGACAGTCAGCGAAAATTCAGTGTTGATCAACGATTGCAACTGGGCGCCGGTACCCTGTTTGGCTTGGCTGGATAAAAACCATGTTTGTCTCTTTAATAGAAGGTCCTCTAGCATGCCCTCGAGAAGCGCCTGTTTATTTGCGTAGTGGTAGAGTAGGCCACCTTTGGAAACACCAGCATCTTTGGCCACCGCCTCAAGTGTTAAGTTTGCTGCGCCCTGTTCGGCCACTAACGCCTGTGCAGCGGAGCGAATTCGCTTGCGTGTATCCTCGGTGTTTGCCATGAGTCTCTCCAAATTAAAGACCGTCCAGACGGTACAGTACTTTATGCGAAACTATATATAAATGGAAATGATCGCTAAATACATGTGTTCTTTGTCGGATACATGATGCTGGTAATAACTATTGGTTGACACCAACACTGTCGTCAGCCGAGCAACTTTTTTTAGGTGGACTGATTGTCGAAGTGCGTTTTAACCTGTAGTGAAAAATCGTGCTTGGAGTTCAAAAGGCGAGCATACTCTTGACCATTTAACCGTGCACCGAGCTAATGAGCCCAAACAACAAGTGACGGTAACTCGGCAAAGAAGGTATGCGGTGGCGCTGCGACTAAAGGCCAGCTATCCCAGTTGTCTTGGAAAACTTTGCGAAACTTGACCCTCGCATGTGCGGATTAGCCTATGAGCCATTTTTCGATTAAGGGTCGTTACTAAATTACGCGGGGTTTGTAGATTAAGAGGCGTTTTTAAACAAAAGCGGGAGGACCCGCGCACCGGCGTATGGTTTTTGCGCCAACTGGGGGCTGATTAGATAATCAACCTCGACTAAAATCGCTAACTGCTCTTTAGTAAAAACCTCCCACAGAATCACCAGCTGCTCCTTAGTGAATATCTCATATCCAACGGGCAATGTTAGGCCTAAGTGGCCAAAGTGCTCATCAAATAGAAGACATGCTTCCGGTTTTTGTTGTAAATCGCCCATGTATAACCTACGCAGTTAGTAACGCCGACTTGGTTCACACAGTATAAACTCTCTTTAGGTCATTATGTTTAAAATATGCGTTCGAATTGACTTTTTTTGTATACACGGTCAGGTTCAACTCAACTCGACTCGACTGGGCAGGCGCTTCTCGTTACTCGTGCTGACAAATGAGTGACGTTGATATAACCTACGACCGTGCCATTAAATAGTCATATGATAGGTCCCAACAAAAAAATGA
>JAPKCN010000043.1 GCA_028822945.1 Porticoccaceae bacterium
CAACGGAGTGCGTCGACTGTCAAAGACCGCAGGTGTCCGAGAGGGCTTAATGAATTTTTGGCAATAGCTATCGCCTGCGCAGATAGTGAACCCGGCACTTGGCTGACTAGTCCTGCTGCCCTTCACTTTGGGGATTGTGGTCGGTTGGCTGCAATTTAAACATATGCCAAATATGGATTACATTTATGCCATTAAATCTCGATGATAAAAAAGCTATCGTGGCTGAGGTACAGGCGACAGCAGAGGAATCGTTGTCGTTGGTAATTGCCGATGCTCGCGGCGTCGACGTCACCGATATGACGGCGTTGCGTGCTAAGGCGAGAGAGGAAAACGTGAAGGTGCGCGTGATTCGAAACACTCTCGCAAAACGCGCTTTCGCAGACACCGAATACGCATGTGTCGACGATATATTAGTCGGTCCGTCGTTGTTTGCTTTTTCGATGGAGGATCCCGGTGCTGCCGCTAGGCTATTCAAAGATTTCGCGAAAAATAACGAAAATTTTACAGTGAAAGCACTGTCGGTAAGTGGGCAGCTTCTCGAAAGCACGCAAATCGACCTGCTTGCTAATCTGCCAACGCGCCACCAGGCGTTAGGTATGTTGGCAGCAGTGACATTGGCCCCCATCACCAAATTGGTGCGCACGTTTAATGAAGTGCCAACCAAAGCGACCCGTGTAGTGGCAGCAATTCGCGACCAAAAAGAGCAAGCGGCATAGCCGGCTGCTGTTAAATTAGACAATTAAAGGAGGCCCATAATGGCCCTATCACACGAAGATATTTTGAACGCAATTTCCGACATGAGCGTCATGGACGTAGTCGCGCTAGTCAGTGCGATGGAAGAAAAGTTTGGTGTTTCTGCGCAGGCAGCAGTCGCTGTTGCTGCAGCGCCTGCAGCAGGTGCCGAAGCCGCGGTTGAAGAGCAGACTGAGTTTGACGTAGTGTTAACCGCTACTGGCGACAAAAAGGTAAATGTAATTAAGGCAGTTCGCTCTATCACTGGTCTTGGATTGAAAGAGGCCAAGGGTATGGTCGACGGTGCTCCGTCAACCGTAAAGGAAGGCGCCTCCAAGGACGACGCTGAAGAGGCGAAGAAGCAGTTGGAAGAAGCTGGTGCAAGCGTCGAACTCAAATAGAGTATTTGATACTTGTTACCAAGCTGGGTTGGAGAGTTTTACTCTCCAACCCACTGTCGCTTTTAGCGGCAGACATAACCTGAGAATAGTCGTCAGGTTGATAGTCCCCCAATAAGATAATCTCGAGGAATACAGATGGCATACTCCTTCACTGAGAAGAAACGAATCCGTAAAAACTTTGGTAAGCTGCCGAGTGTGATGGATTTACCCTATTTGTTGGCAATTCAGCTCGATTCTTATAAAAATTTCACGCAAGTGGGTGTGGCTGTCGGCGATCGACAGAACACTGGTTTGCACGCGGCCTTAAACTCTATTTTCCCAATTGTCGGCTATGCCGGCTACGCTGCGCTTGAGTATGTCGATTATGTTTTAGGTAGGCCTGCATTCGATGTAGACGAGTGTAAACTGCGCGGTGTTACTTACTCGGTTCCGTTGCGAGTGCGTGTCAGATTGGTTATTTACGACAAAGAATCGACGAATAAAGCCATTAAGGATATCAAAGAGCAAGAAGTTTACCTCGGAGAGATTCCGTTGATGACCGATAATGGTACATTTATCATTAATGGTACGGAGCGTGTCATTGTGTCGCAGTTGCACCGCTCTCCTGGCGTGATTTTTGATCATGATAAAGGTAAGACGCATTCATCTGGGAAGTTATTATATACCGCACGGGTTATTCCATACCGCGGCTCCTGGTTAGACTTCGAGTTTGACCCAAAAGACTTGTTATATGTGCGTATTGACCGGCGGCGTAAGCTACCAGCGACGATTCTGCTGCGTGCACTTGGGTATTCAAGCGAAGAGATTCTTGCGACTTTCTTTGATTCTAGCGTGTTTAACTATAAGAACAACACGTTTTCCTTAGACCTCGATCCCGAGCGGTTACGCGGCGAAATAGCGGTTTTTGATATTAAAGACAACAGTGGAGAAGTAGTGGTTCAAAAGGGCCGCCGAATTACTGCGCGGCATATCCGCCAGCTGGAAAAGGACAAAGTGGCGACGCTTGAGGTCCCTGAAGAATATCTCTTGGGCAGGGCGTTAGCGAGCGATATAGCCGATCCTAAAACCGGCGAGTTACTGTTCGAATGCAACAGCGAGATCACCGCTGAAATATTACAGTCTTTGATTGACGCAGGTATAAAGAAAATCGAGACTCTGTATACCAACGATCTTGATTGTGGGCCTTTTATATCTGATACCCTGCGAGCCGATCCTTCACGCACCCAATTGGAGGCATTAGTTGAGATTTATCGAATGATGCGTCCAGGTGAGCCGCCGACAAAAGAGTCTGCTGAAAATCTGTTTTACAACCTATTTTTTAATATCGAGCGCTACGACCTGTCTTCAGTTGGTCGCATGAAGTTCAATCGGCGTCTCGGTCGCGACGCGGAGCAGGGCGCAGGTGTACTCTATGATCAACGCTACTTCTCGATGCAGAAGACCGATGAAGCCAAGGAGTTTTTAGAGCAGTTCACTGATAGCACAGACATCGCCGATGTGATGAAAATGCTGATCAATATCCGAAACGGTAAGGGCACCGTCGATGATATTGACCATTTAGGTAACCGTCGTATTCGATCGGTGGGCGAGATGGCTGAAAATCAATTCAGGGTCGGTTTGGTACGCGTCGAGCGCGCCGTGAAAGAGCGTCTTGGCGTTGCTGAGTCGGAGGGTTTGATGCCTCAGGATCTGGTAAACGCAAAGCCCGTGGCAGCCGCCATGAAGGAATTTTTTGGTTCCAGTCAACTGTCCCAGTTTATGGATCAAAACAACCCACTGTCTGAAATTACCCACAAGCGCCGTGTTTCAGCACTAGGTCCCGGTGGTTTAACCCGAGAGCGAGCAGGTTTTGAAGTGCGCGACGTACACCCCACCCATTATGGCCGTGTGTGTCCGATCGAGACTCCGGAGGGGCCAAACATCGGTTTGATTAACTCGCTCGCAACGTACGCGCGCACCAACAGTTATGGATTCATCGAGACGCCCTATCGCAAAGTTATTGACCACAAAGTCAGCGACGAGATCGAATATCTGTCGGCGATCAATGAGGCTCAGTACGTCATTGCGCAGGCATCTTCGAAGCTTGGTGCGGACAACAAATTTGTTGAAGATCTTGTCACAGTGCGCCACCAAAACGAGTTTACTGTCAAATCTCCCGAAGAAGTCGATTACATGGATGTCTCACCCCATCAAGTGGTTTCTGTTGCCGCTTCGCTGATTCCATTCCTCGAGCACGACGATGCCAACCGCGCACTCATGGGCTCGAACATGCAGCGTCAAGCGGTACCGACGCTCAAAGCTGAGGCGCCGCTAGTCGGCACTGGAATTGAGCGCACTGTGGCGAGTGATTCCGGCGTTTGCAAGGTGGCATTGCGTGGTGGTGTTATCGAGAGTGTCGACGCGGGACGCATCGTGGTGAGAGTCAATGACGACGAAATAGCCGCCGGCGAAGCCGGAGTAGACATCTATAACTTAACCAAATATACCCGCTCGAATCAGAATACCTGCATCAATCAGCGACCCATAGTGGTGCATGGTGATCTTATTGCCCGCGGCGATGTTCTGGCCGATGGGCCCTCTGTTGACCTTGGCGAATTAGCGCTTGGGCAAAATATGCGTATCGCCTTTATGCCTTGGAATGGGTACAATTTTGAGGATTCCATTTTGATTTCCGAGCGAGTCGTGCAGGAGGATCGCTTCACTACGATTCACATCCAAGAACTGACCTGCGTCGCTCGAGATACCAAGCTGGGATCGGAAGATATTACCGCCGATATTCCAAATGTTGGTGAAGTGGCCCTAGCTCGTCTCGATGAGTCAGGCATCGTGCACATTGGAGCTGAAGTGGCCGCCGGAGATATATTGGTTGGTAAGGTTACGCCCAAAGGTGAGACCCAGTTGACGCCTGAAGAGAAGCTCCTGCGTGCAATTTTTGGCGAGAAAGCGTCCGATGTCAAAGATACCTCGTTGCGGGTACCCACTAGCACCAAGGGAACTGTGATCGATGTACAGGTATTTACGCGGGACGGATTGGATAAAGACCAGCGCTCTATCGACATAGAAAATGCCGAGCTCAAGCAGTTTCGTAAGGACCTCAATGACGAGTATCGAATTGTTGAGAATGCCACTTTGGGTCGTTTGTTTGCCTCGATTGACGGCGCGATAGTCGTCAAGGCGCGCGGTCTTGGGCGAGGCGATGCACTGAGTGGAGCTGTGGTCGCCGATTATGTGACGTCCGATTGGTTTGATATGCGCTTGGAAAAGGCTGAGTTGAATGAGCAAGTTGCATCTGCTCAAGCGCAACTCGACGAGCGACGCGAGCTCCTTGATGAACGATTTGATGAGAAAAAACGCAAATTGCAAAGCGGCGATGATCTAGCCCCGGGCGTATTGAAAACCGTCAAGGTCTATCTAGCCGTGCGTAGGCGCATTCAACCTGGCGATAAAATGGCCGGTCGCCACGGCAATAAAGGTGTTATTTCAGTCATAAAGCCGGTTGAAGACATGCCTTATGACGAGGATGGCGTGCCGGTAGATATCGTTCTCAACCCGCTTGGCGTGCCGTCGCGAATGAATGTTGGTCAGATACTCGAAACGCACATGGGCATGGCTGCCAAAGGTCTTGGTGATAAGATCAATGGTATGCTGGAAGCTCAGGCCAAGGTTGCTGAGATACGCGGTTTTCTGCAGCAGGTCTACGACGTCGGTGATACCGTCTACGGTGTGGATCTGGCTGAACTCACCGATGCGGAAGTTGTCGAACTCGCCTCTAACCTACGCCACGGTGTGCCGATTGCGACACCGGTATTTGATGGCGCAAGTGAGGTCGAGTTGAAAGAACTACTCAAGCTGGCAGATCTGTCGGAAACTGGACAACGCAACCTGTTTGACGGCCGTTCCGGCGATAAGTTCGACCGTCCGGTGACTGTAGGGTATATGTATGTGCTCAAACTTAACCACTTGGTGGATGATAAGATGCACGCTCGTTCTACTGGGTCATACAGTTTGGTGACGCAGCAACCCCTCGGAGGCAAAGCGCAGTTTGGCGGTCAGCGCTTTGGCGAGATGGAGGTTTGGGCGCTGGAGGCCTATGGAGCGGCATACACCTTGCAGGAAATGCTGACTGTTAAATCCGATGACGTCGCAGGCCGAACCAAGATGTACAAAAACATTGTCGATGGCGATCATCGCATGGAGCCTGGTATGCCGGAGTCGTTCAACGTTCTGGTCAAAGAAATACGCTCTCTGGGTATCAATATCGAGTTGGAACACGAATAGCGAGCACACTGGCAGTAGGGGCGGCAACGCCGTCCGTGTCCATTAAGCAACTGGAGGAAGAGTCTTGAAAGACTTAGTCAATCTACTGAAGCAGCAAGATCAAAATAGCGATTTTGATAATCTTCGCATTAGCCTGGCGTCGCCTGAAATGATCCGTTCTTGGTCATTTGGCGAGGTTAAAAAACCTGAAACTATAAACTACCGCACTTTTAAACCCGAGCGTGAAGGCCTTTTTTGTGCCAAGATTTTTGGCCCAGTAAAGGACTATGAGTGCCTATGCGGGAAATATAAACGCATGAAGCACCGCGGCATAGTCTGCGAGAAGTGTGGTGTAGAAGTTACACTAACCAAGGTACGTCGCGAGCGCATGGGTCACATTGAACTGGCCTGCCCAGTGGCGCATATTTGGTTTTTGAAGTCGCTGCCATCGCGGATTGGATTAATGCTTGATATGACACTGCGCGAGATCGAGCGAGTATTATATTTTGAGTCCTTCGTGGTCACTGAACCGGGGTTGACGGCGCTCGAAAAGGGTCAGTTATTGACCGATGAAGAATATTTTGAAGCGCTCGAAGAATTTGGCGACGAATTTGTTGCCATGATGGGTGCCGAGGCGATTCAATCGTTACTCAGAGAGATCAATTTAGACGACGAAATTGCCAATATTCGGGAGGAGATCCCAAACACGCGCTCTGAGACAAAGATTAAGAAAATTTCCAAACGTCTCAAACTGCTCGAAGCCTTTCATGGTTCGGGTAACAAGCCCGAATGGATGATCTTAAAGTCTCTGCCAGTTTTGCCGCCAGACCTGCGCCCGCTCGTACCGTTGGATGGAGGCCGTTTTGCGACTTCGGATCTGAACGATTTATACCGCCGAGTGATCAACCGCAACAACCGTTTAAAGCGATTGCTCGAACTGAGCGCGCCTGACATTATCGTGCGCAATGAAAAGCGTATGCTTCAGGAGTCAGTTGACGCACTACTCGATAATGGCCGTCGTGGTCGTGCAATTACCGGATCCAATAAGCGTCCGCTCAAGTCGCTAGCCGACATGATTAAGGGTAAACAGGGGCGTTTCCGTCAGAACCTTCTGGGTAAGCGCGTCGATTATTCTGGTCGCTCCGTGATCGTGGTAGGTCCGACCCTGCGCTTGCATCAATGCGGTTTGCCAAAGCGCATGGCGTTGGAGCTGTTCAAGCCATTTATCTTTAGCAAGTTAGAATTACGCGGTTTGGCAACCACCATCAAAGCTGCCAAAAAGATGGTTGAGCGCGAGGAGTCGGTGGTTTGGGATATTCTCGACGATGTAATTCGCGAGCACCCAGTTCTTCTCAATCGCGCGCCGACACTCCACCGGCTCGGTATTCAAGCGTTTGAGCCGGTTCTAATCGAAGGCAAAGCGATTAATCTTCACCCTCTAGTGTGTGCGGCGTATAACGCCGACTTCGACGGAGACCAGATGGCGGTGCATGTGCCGTTGACTATTGAAGCGCAAATGGAAGCGCGCGCCTTGATGATGTCGACTAACAATATTCTTTCACCAGCATCGGGCGAGCCAATTATCGTGCCATCGCAGGATGTGGTTCTGGGGCTCTACTACATGACCCGTGACCGTGTTAATGCACGTGGTGAAGGTATGGTTTTCAGCGATGTCAGAGAGGTTTCGCGCGCGTACTATTCAAACACTGTCGATCTCCAAGCGAGGATTAAGCTGCGCATCAAGGAAGTTCTCTATGACGAAGTCACTGCCGAGCGTTCTGAAGATCGACGAATTGCAGACACTACCGTGGGCAGGGCGCTACTATGGGATATAGCCCCAGAGGGCGTGCCCTTTAGTTTGGTCAACAAGCCGATGGTAAAAAAGGCTATATCCTTAGTGATCAATGAATGTTATCGCCGAGTGGGTCTCAAGGAGACGGTAATATTTGCTGACCAGTTAATGTATACCGGATTCGACTTTTCGACTCGCTCCGGTGCTTCGATTGGCGTCAACGACTTTGTTATCCCCGACGATAAGCATGAGATTATTGGCGCTGCCGACGATCAGGTGCGCGAAATCGAGGCGCAATTCGCCTCGGGGTTGGTGACCCAGGGAGAGAAGTATAATAAGGTAATTGACATTTGGTCTCAGGCAAATGATCGGGTCGCCAAGTCGATGATGAAAGGCATTAGCACCGAGATGGTCATCAACCGCGACGGCGAAGAGGAACAACAGGCTTCGTTTAATTCGGTATTTATTATGGCCGACTCAGGGGCTCGCGGTTCACCCGCGCAGATACGTCAGCTGGCCGGCATGCGTGGTCTGATGGCGCGTCCCGATGGCTCGATTATCGAGACCCCAATCACAGCGAATTTCCGCGAGGGTCTGAACGTACTACAATACTTTATTTCAACTCACGGAGCACGCAAAGGTCTTGCCGATACCGCACTGAAAACCGCCAACTCAGGGTATCTCACACGTCGATTAGTAGACGTTGCTCAGGACGTGGTAGTCACTGAGGTCGATTGCGGTACCACGGGGGGTCTATTGATGACGCCGGTGATCGAGGGCGGAGATATCATTGAGTCGCTAGGCGACCGAATCTTGGGACGCGTTGTAGCTCTCGACGTTAACAAACCGGGAAGCGAAGAGATTGCCGTGCCAGCCGGAACTATGATCGACGAACAGTGGGTTAAACGCATTGAGGTTCTTGGTGTTGACGAAGTCACCGTGCGCTCGCCGATCACTTGTGAAGTGCGCCACGGCATTTGTTCTAGCTGTTATGGGCGTGATTTGGCCCGTGGCCATCGCGTCAACCAAGGCGAGGCAGTTGGTGTTATCGCCGCGCAGTCGATTGGAGAGCCCGGCACCCAGCTGACGATGCGGACATTTCACATTGGTGGTGCCGCTTCTCGAGCATCGGCCGTCGACAATGTCAAGGTCAAGCAGGGCGGCGTCGTTCGTTTGATCAACTTAAAAACAGTTGAGAACAAAGCCGGTAATTTGGTCGCTGTTTCACGGTCAGGCGCTCTCGCTATCGCGGATGAGAATGGACGCGAGCGCGAGCGTTACAAGTTGCCCTACGGTGCGCTGATTAGGGTCAAAGACGCCGCCACCGTCGAAGCCGGTGACGTGGTTGCCAACTGGGATCCACACACTCACCCAATCGTGACTGAAGTGGCGGGTAAAGCAGCTTTCTCCGGTATGGAGGAGGGATTGAGTACTCGACAGCAAACTGACGAAATCACAGGTCTAACGAGCATCTCAATCATCGATCCAAATGAGCGACCAGCCGCGGGTAAGGACATCAAGCCAATTATTTCGCTGACCGACAGCAAGGGCAAAGAGTTGATTTTCCCGAATTCTACGGTTCCAGCGCACTACCCGCTGCCGGCTAACGCAAGCATTAATATTAGCGATGGAGATCAAATCGAAATCGGTCAGATCATTGCGCGTATTCCACAGGAGTCTGGTGGTACAAAGGATATTACCGGTGGTCTGCCGCGCGTTGCCGATCTATTCGAGGCTCGGAAGCCAAAAGATCCAGCGATATTGGCAGAGATCACCGGCACCGTTACCTTAGGTAAGGAAACCAAGGGTAAACTACGCTTGGTGATCACACCCGAAGACGGCAAACCGTTGGCGAATGGTAAGCTTCAGTACGAAGAGCTGATACCCAAATGGCGTCAACTAGGTGTGTTTGAGGGTGAGCGTGTTGAAAAGGGCGAAGTGATTTCCGACGGGCCACCGACACCACACGATATTCTTCGGCTCAAAGGTATCAGTGAGCTGGCTAAGTACATTGTTAATGAGATTCAAGAAGTCTATCGCCTCCAGGGTGTGAAGATCAACGACAAACATATCGAGGTTATCACGCGGCAGATGTTGCGTAAGGTCGAGGTTACCGATATGGGTGACTCGGCTTTGATTCGTGGCGAGCAGGTTGAGTATCGATATGTTATCGAGGAAAATGAACGGCTCCGTCAAGAGGGTTTGCAACCAGCCAAGTATGAGCGCCAGTTATTGGGCATTACCAAGGCCTCACTGGCCACTGAGAGCTTTATTTCGGCAGCCTCGTTTCAGGAAACTACGCGAGTTTTGACCGAGGCAGCTGTTACTGGCAAGGCCGACCCACTGCGCGGGCTGAAAGAGAATGTGGTGGTTGGGCGTTTGATCCCAGCAGGTACCGGGCTCGCTTACCACGCGCAGCGGCGCAAGACTCGTAGTGCCAAAGTGGACTCTGCGAAGAGTGCTGCCGATGTCGAAGCTGCGTTGTTGGAAGCTTTCAGTGCGGCTCTAACCGAGGAATAGCGATAACCCGATATTGTTTTTGGGGCTCATTGCAGAGCCCCTTGACTCACGTCGGCTCGATCATTAAACTGCCGTTCCCCACAGCGCAGGTTATTGTGGCGGAGCCTAACCCATAGGGTTGTCCGATGTAAGTATGCGCATTAGACAGCGCTGCCGGTGACACTACACAAGCGGAGAAATATTACATGGCAACGATCAACCAGTTGGTTCGTAAGCCGAGAAAACGCAAAGCCAGTAAAAGCGATGTACCTGCCTTACAGGCTTGCCCACAAAGGCGCGGAGTATGTACCAGAGTGTACACAACCACACCCAAAAAGCCGAACTCGGCGTTGCGCAAGGTATGTCGTGTGCGTTTGACTAGCGGCTTTGAAGTTACCTCGTACATCGGAGGTGAAGGGCACAATTTACAGGAACACAGCGTGGTATTGATCCGCGGCGGTCGCGTGAAAGATTTGCCCGGTGTACGTTATCACACGGTGCGCGGCACATTGGATACAGCCGGTGTCAATGGGCGCACGCAGCGGCGTTCAAAGTATGGCACCAAGCGCCCAAAGGCGTAGGATTTAACTATATGTCGACACTCTTGAATCCTGTCGGCATATTTACTTAGTAAGGCTGGGTTAAATCCCAGGCGAACCTGAAAAAAGGCGGAGAAAATGCCAAGAAGAAGAGTAGTAGCAAAGCGAGAAATCCTCCCAGATCCTAAGTTTGGTAACGTCACACTCGCCAAATTTATGAACCACGTTATGGTCAGCGGTAAGAAGTCGGTGGCTGAAAAGATTGTTTATGGTGCAATGGCCATCGTTGAAGAGCGGGTTAAGCGTGATCCGGTCGAGGTATTTCAAGAGGCATTAGACAATGTTGCTCCCATGGTTGAAGTTAAGTCTCGACGAGTCGGTGGCGCAACTTACCAAGTTCCGGTTGAGGTTCGACCTTCGCGCCGGACTGCTTTGGCGATGCGCTGGTTAGTCGATTATGCGCGTAGTCGAGGGGAAAAATCTATGCCCCAACGGCTGGCAGGAGAACTGATCGATGCGGTGCAGAGTAAGGGCGGTGCGGTAAAAAAGCGTGAGGATGTTCACCGTATGGCCGAGGCAAACAAAGCGTTCTCGCACTTTCGCTTTTAACTTAAAACTGGATTTAATCGAAAAAGGCGGCTGTTACAGCTGCCTTTTTTTGTTTTTAGAGGGAGGGAAATATCGTGGCACGTAAAACTCCGATCGACCGCTATCGTAATATCGGCATATGCGCGCACGTAGACGCTGGGAAAACCACCACCACGGAGCGCGTACTCTACTACACCGG
>JAPKCN010000044.1 GCA_028822945.1 Porticoccaceae bacterium
GCCCAGCGATCATTCAGGCGATCGCTACGGCCCGAGAACACGGTGACCTTAAAGAAAATGCCGAGTACCACGCGGCGCGCGAACAGCAGAGTTTCGCCGAGGGCCGGATCCAAGATATCGAAGGAAAATTATCGCACGCGCAAGTCATCGACATTACCAAAATAATGCCGGGCGAGCGCGTGGTGTTCGGGGCGACCGTGGCGATTGTTAACGTCAAAACCGACGAGGCGTTCAGTTACCGAATAGTCGGTGGTGACGAGGCTAACGTGAAGTTCGGTAAAATATCGTATCAGTCGCCGATTGCCAAGGCTCTTATAGGCAAGGAAGTCGGAGACTCAGTAATTGTGCAAACCCCTGGCGGCGAGATTGAATACGAGATCGACTCCGTACGTTACCGCGACGCCTAGCGCCTGTTAAGTAAGAACAACATCAGTGCTTTTTGCGCGTGAAGTCGGTTTTCCGCTTCGTCCCAGACTACTGAGATTGCGCTATCTTCGAGCAGTTCTGCCGACACTTCCTCACCTCGATGTGCGGGTAGACAGTGCATAAATAGTGCATCATCGGCCGCCGTGGACATCAGCATGTGGTTGACGCAGAAGCCTTTGAATTTTTTTAATCGCAATTTCTGTTCGGCCTCCTGACCCATTGACGCAAAAACATCGGTGGTGACCAAATCTGCGCCATCGATCGCTGCTGCTGGTTGGCGATTCAAACTCACTCTAGATCCGGCGCGCTCGAGTAGTTCCCCGCTGGGGTCATATCCTTCAGGGCAGGCAATGTTGAGATTGAAGTCGAGTAACGTCGACGCGTTGATCCAGGATTGGCACATGTTGTTGCCATCGCCGATCCAGGCGACAGTTTTCCCGGTAATGGACCCGCGATGTTCACTATAGGTCTGCAAGTCAGCGAGCAACTGGCAGGGATGATAGTCATCGCTGAGTGCGTTGATCACTGGAACTGAGGAGTACTCAGCAAATAGTTCGATATCAGCCTGATGAAAAGTACGAATCATCACAATATCGACCATGCTAGAGATCACCCTCGCAGTGTCCGGTATCGGTTCTCCGCGACCCAACTGGGTATCATTGGGCGATAAAAACAGCGCAGAGCCTCCGAGTTGTGCCATGCCAGCTTCGAACGATACACGTGTCCGCGTCGAAGACTTTTCAAAGATCATCGCAAGCACAGCGCCGGCTAAAGAGGTATTTTGATGTCCTTGCCGGTACCTGAGTTTAAGGTCGCTGGCAGATTGTATTAGTGCGGTTAATTCTTCGCGCTTGAGATCGCAGAGACTGAGGAAGTGTCGAGGTTGCATAGGCAGCTATTAATCCTGTTTAAAAGCGCCGATGAGCGGCGCCAGAGTATCTATTAACAAGTCGGCTTCGTCATCACTCATGATGAGCGCCGGTAGGAGTCTAATTACGCTGTCGGCGGTTACATTGATTACTAAGCCATTACGCAGTGCCTGCAAGAAAAGTGATTTGCAGGGTCGGTCGAGTTGAATTCCGATCATACATCCGCGTCCGCGGATCGCCACCACATTGTCGGCTGATGTTAGGGCGCATTGTAATCCGAGCATAATGCGCTCGCCCACGGCCGCGGCGCGAACACTCAGTTGCTGTTGTTCGATACAGGTGATCACTGCCAGAGCAGCGGCACAAGATAGAGGATTACCACCAAATGTCGATCCGTGGTTGCCCGGTTGCATGACATCTGCGGCCAACCCTGTTGCGAGACAGGCACCGATCGGAACGCCGTTACCCAAGCCCTTGGAGGTGGTGACTACGTCTGGGAGCACCGAGCTGTGTTGATAGCAGAAATACTTACCTGTGCGGCCATTACCGGTTTGTACTTCATCGGCCATGAGTAGCCACTTTCGGCGTTCGCAGAGGGCTTTTAAATCCTCTAGGTAGTTATCTGCCGGGAGATTGACTCCGCCTTCGCCCTGTATTGGCTCGACTAATACAGCGCAGATATTAGCGTTATTATCGGCGATACGATTGATCGCATCTATATCGTTGTAAGGAGCCCTAACAAAACCAGCTACTAGAGGCTCAAAACCGGCTTGCACTCTGCGGCCTCCAGATGCACTCAGAGTGGCTAGGGTACGCCCGTGAAAGGCGTTGTCCATGACTAGTACGGTGGGTAATTTAATACCTCGGCGATGACCGTACAACCGAGCAATTTTGATTGCCGCCTCGTTGGCTTCGGCGCCCGAATTACCAAAAAAAACTTTGCTCATACCAGAAATAGCGCAAAGCTTTTCGGCTAGCTCGAGTTGTTTGGGGATATCAAAAAAATTGGAGCAGTGGGTGAGAACGCCAGCCTGTTCTGCGACCGCAGCAGTTACGTCTGGGTGCGAGTGGCCTAGGCCGCAGACCGCAATACCGGACAGGCCATCGAGATATTTTTTGCCGTTATCATCCCACAACCAACAACCCGCCCCGCGGACCAGCGTAGCGGCGCGCGCGCCATAAGTATTCATCAGAGAATTGGTCGTCATAAAGCCTATCCTGGGGCATCCGTGAGTCACAGCTATTTAACGGCAAAATAGTGGCAATAAAAAAAGGCAGCCCAGCTGCCTCGATTGCACTAAATAATAGCGTGCTTTGTCGCTCGTGGCAATTTTTCTCGGCAGGGTGTGCGGGTGAAGTCAACGCAATTTTTTTTGCGTGCCTTAGATATACCCTCGGCCGGAATTTACTCGCGATACTTGAGCCGGCGGAAAAAATAATTGCTAGGTGGGTCACAACTAATCGCGTCGATTTCGATCACTATACTGTCGGCTTCGACCTTAAAAGGTTACCATACATATATATTTAACAACGATACAAAGGCGTAAAGTTGCATGGAAATAATGGATAGTATTCGCGAGCAGGTGGAGAATAACACAGTCATTTTATATATGAAGGGTTCTCCAAACGAACCTCAATGTGGGTTTTCTTCCAAGACTGTGCAGGCGGTTATTGCCTGCGGTCAAAAATTTGCCTATGTGGATGTCCTGTCAAATCCAGAAATACGTGCGAATCTGCCAATCTACGGCAATTGGCCGACGTTTCCCCAGTTGTGGGTTGGCGGCGAGTTGCTGGGGGGGTGCGATATAATCACCGAGATGCATGACGCCGGTGAGTTAAAGTTAACTATAGATGAAGCTATTGCAGCATCTGGTGCAGATCAATAAGCGTGTAATGTTCAGTACTCCAATGACACATTTCTATTTGTAATGCCCTTCGGTCACTGCAGCGTAAAGCGCATTTGATTGAGTATCAGTTGGACCGAGTGCTTTTCCAAGGCTTTTGAATCTGCTCGTGTTTGACGTTGAATAGACCAGCCTTGCGATCTTCTAAAAAGTGCAGCAGAGTCCTTTCAACAACTGGGAATGCCAATTCGTCCCATGGTATTTGGTCTTCTGAAAATAGTGCCACCTCTGACGATTCAGAACTCACTGCGTACTCTGGGCGTTGCATTTTTGCTCGGTAGAAAACGTAAACCTGATGGATTTGAGGAATGTCGAACAGTGCATATAGGTGCGGCTCCACGACTGTTGCATAAGACTCTTCATAGCACTCCCGAAGGGCTCCTTCGAGGGTAGATTCACCATTCTCGAGGAATCCAGCAGGTAGAGTCCAAAGTCCTAGTCGTGGCTCAATTGCGCGTCGACAAAGGAGTATTTTTTCTTCGTACACCGGCAGGACCCCGACGATGACTCGAGGGTTTTGGTAGTGAATAAAATCGCAAGAGTGGCACACATAGCGCTGGCGGTTGTCACCCAAGGGGATCTCTTGAACTACGGCATTGCCGCAGTTGGAGCAGTACTTCATAGCGTTCTCAAACCTAACTGAACACAGAGTATAATGCACAAATGCTTGAAACACTTATTCAAAATTTAAATATTTTTCCGCTGTCCAGACCGCGTCCAGATCCGTTGAGCGAGGCCACGCATGCTGCTGTATTGATCCTTCTTAGTGGCCCCGTGAATGACCCCGTCATTCGATTGACGCAGCGTTCCAGATATGTAAGCCACCACCCGGGTGAGGTAGCTTTTCCCGGTGGCATGTGGGAGGAGAGCGATAATGACCTATGGGCGACTGCGCTGCGTGAAAGTGAGGAAGAAATTGGTCTCAAGGCGCAATCGGTATGGCCACTAGCTACGATGCCGCAAGCTTCGCCGATGCATCGCAAGGTCGCCGTTACACCGTGTGTAGGATTGCTGCAAAAGGACTATGCTTTGATACCAGAGCCGGCGGAAATCGCCGCTATCTTTCATATTCCTGTTAGCTATTTGTTGCATGTAAATAACTATGGTTATTTCACCGCAGAACATCGAGGCAAAATCTATACATTACCGCATGTCGATTACGCTGGATATCGCATTTGGGGTTTTACGCTAAAAGTATTGGTCGACATGTTGAACGCTAGTATGGCGTCCAATATCGACTTACACTAACGACGTGAATAGGCCTAAAAGAAAATCGATGGACGATATATTATATGATTTACAGAATTGGCAATGACTGCCCGAGTATTGACGTGACCGCTTATATTGCCGCGAGTGCTGATATAATTGGTGCAGCGGTGATAAATGCCGATGCAAGTGTCTGGTTCAACGCGGTCATAAGAGCAGATTGTGCCGCAATCGAGTTAGGTGCGCGCTCGAATATTCAAGATGGCGCGGTGTTGCATGCGGATCAAGGCCAACCGATGTATATAGGTGAGGATGTGACGGTGGGACACAATGCTATGCTTCATGGTCGCCATATAGGCGATCGCACACTGATTGGTATCAATGCCGTCGTCTTGGACGGTGCCCGCATAGGCAGCGATTGTCTGATCGGGGCCAATGCTCTTATAAAAGCTGGATCAGATATACCAGACGGCTCGATGGTAGTGGGTTCGCCGGGTAAAATTATTCGGCAAACTGATGCGCAGACGCGCAGCTTTTTAATTGGTTCAGCGCATCATTATGTCGAGATGGCAGCGTCTATGAAAGCCGAGTGTATGGAGGTGACAACATGAATGGCGAGCAATCAGTAGCCTCGCCATGCTCGGGTATTTGCGCGTTGAATTCCGAAAAGCTGTGTATGGGTTGTTTTAGAACTAGCCATGAGATTCGCCTTTGGCGCGGTCTAAACGACGATCAACGGCGCAAAGTGCTGGCTCTATGTGGCGAGCGTCAGAGGCGCGATATGCCGCAGAGTTAAATGGAAGAAACAGCGCAGTTATTTAGCCGATTGCTTATGGGTATGGCGGTAGGCAGTTATTCTCATTATTTTACAATTCTTCTGGATCCTCTACCTCGAGGCATACGGCGATAAATTTTTTAATCATAACGGTGTTGTACTCCTCGGTTTCAAACCTGTAGCGGTCGACCAAAAAACTCACATTGCCATCTGGCAAACGCTCTAATTGTTCGAGAGCTAATCCGTTGAGAGTCTTGGGGCCGTCAGTCGGCAAACTCCAGCCGATAAATTTGTTGATATCTCGGATCGTCGCTGCGCCATCGATTAGATAGCCGCCATTCCCATGGGCTACGATCTCGTGATCTTGGTCGGCGGCATTGCTGGTAAAATCACCGACAATCTCTTCGAGAATATCCTCGAGCGTGACCAAACCTTGTACTTCACCGTACTCGTCTACCACTATCGCAAAACGTCGATGGGTTTTTTGGAAGTTGAGTAGTTGTGTGGTTAGACTGGTGCTCTCTGGAATAAAGTAAGGTTCTTCCGAAAAGCGTTTAATGGCGCTGTGGGTAAGGGTTTCGGAGCGAAACAAATGGTGGCCCTTGCGCACTTGAAATAGTCCGACTACATTGTTGATGTCGCCGTCATAAATCGGTAGTCGGCTGTAATCAGAGTTAAAAATTTGCGTCATTAAATCGTCTATGGGATTTTCTAGATCGAGTCCGATGACCTCGTTGCGCGGGATCATAATATCTTCCACGGTGACGTTCTCTAAGTCCAAAATTCCCTTGAGCATACGCTGGTGATTATTAGATATTTTATGACCGGAACTGTCGACCAGCGATTTCAATTCCTCGGTGTCTAAACCATCGTCGGGATTTTTGTTGGGGTCAAACCCAAGCAAGCTAATCAGGCTATTGGTCAGCTGATTGATCATCCATACTAGTGGCGACATAACTTGCAGCATAGGTTTTAACAGGTGGCTGGCTTTAAATGCAAACCACTCAGGATTTTGCGCCGCTATACTTTTTGGGGTCACCTCTGAAAAAACCAGGACTAAAATTGTTAAGGTGGCGGTGGCGACCCAGGGGGCGGCGGCCGGGCCGACATATAAAACAGCCAGCATGTTGGCAATAATCGCTGCGAGTATATTGACCGCATTGTTGCCGATCAGTATAAGACCAATTAATTTATCCGGTTTGGCGAGCAATTTCGCAGCGCGACGAGCGCCGGAACTTTTTTTACTCTGATGCCTCAATCTATAGCGATTGAGCGACATCATGCCGGTTTCTGAGCCTGAAAAGAATGCCGAAATCAGCAGCAAGATCACCAGCGTCGTCCAAAGCACCCAAGGGTTGGCAGCATCCAAATAAAACAGGCCTATAAATTTTACGGCCCACCATGTTGTCTCAGTTGCTGCCGTTTGGCAATAGACTTTTTAGAGGGTTGCGATGGGCGGCTGCGCGAGAAGGAATTCGAGTACAAATTTGGACCCGATAAAGCCCATCAAAACGCAAAGGAAACCCGCCCATGTCAGTCGCGTTGCAGTGTGACCGCGCCAACCCCAATAGTATCTTCCGCACAGTAAAATGGCATAGAATAACCATGCTACGAGGCTGAGAACGACTTTGTGCAAGAGCTTTTGTTCGAAAAAATCATCGTAAAAAATAAACCCGCTTATTAACGATAGCGTTAAAAATATTTCGCCGACCCAAATAATCTCAAATAATAAGCGCTCCATGGCTTGCAGCGGTGGAAGCGTTTTCATTAGGGCATTTTGACGCTTGTGTTTAAGTAGCCAACTTTGGAAGCCGCTTAAAAGAGCCTGTAGTGCGGCTATAGCCAAGAGGCTGTAGGCGAGTATAGACACTATGACATGTGCTTGCATGCCGTGTGATAGGGTCATAATCGGTTTACTGCTCGGGTAAAGAGTTGTCAACAACAGGGTGATTGCCGAAATCGGAAACAGCAGTAAATAGAGGCTGTGTTGGATCTTGGTTAGGCCACTGACAAAAACCATGGTGTTGATTGCCAGTGCAATAAGTGAGAAAACCTTGAGTAGGCCGAGATCGAGACCGTCCGGGTGGAGCAAAAAATTGAGGACCGCAATGGCGTGCCCCGCGATTGCAAATGCGGTAATAAACTGGAGGCGAGTAGCGTTGAAGTTTGGATTCCTGCGAACTTGCAGCACATGGTAGATAAATCCACCGCTGTATAGTGCAATCGCCAATAGGCCTGGAACCAAAGTTGTCATACTGCCTCACCTTTACCTTTATGCTTTTTAGTGTGGCATATTCCAGAGTCGGGGTGAAGTGGATGAGAAAATTATTGCTATAATGATATTTAATTAAAATTAGAGGTCAAATTGACGTGGCAATGTTTGAAAACTTAAGTGAGCGCTTAGCTGCAAGTTTGAAAAAAATTTCGGGCAAAGCTAGTCTCAGCGAGGAGAACATTCGGGAGACTTTGCGTACTGTGCGGATGGCATTACTTGAAGCTGATGTGGCGCTGCCCGTGGTCAAGAGTTTTGTAGAGCAGGTGCGGCAACGGGCGCTTGGACAAGAGGTAAAAACTAGTTTAAACCCGGGTCAGCAGTTTCTAAAAATCGTTCAAGCCGAACTTGTGGCGGTTATGGGTGAGGAAAATCAGTCGCTCGATCTCGCGGTGCAGCCACCAGCGGTAATTTTGATGGCTGGACTGCAAGGAGCCGGCAAAACGACGTCTGCGGCGAAGTTGGCGCGCTATCTGCAGGACCGCGAGAAAAAGAAAGTTATGTTGGTGTCGGCAGATGTCTATCGACCTGCCGCTATTCAGCAATTGCAGATACTTGCCGCAGATGTTGGAGCGATATTCTTTCCCAGCGAAGCAACTCAAAAGCCCGAGCAAATCGTGGCTGCCGCGATGCAGTCTGCCAAAACTCAATTTGCCGATGTGCTAATCGTCGATACGGCTGGACGACTGCATGTTGACGATCAGTTAATGGCTGAAATCATCTCCATTCATGCGGTTGCCAACCCCGTTGAAACACTGTTCGTCGTCGACGCGATGATAGGGCAGGATGCGGTGAATACCGCTCGGGCGTTTGATCAGGCGCTACCCTTAACAGGTGTGATCTTGACCAAGGTCGACGGCGATGCGCGCGGCGGTGCCGCGCTTTCTGTGCGTCAGGTGACCGGTAAGCCGATTAAGTTTATCGGTGTCGGTGAAAAAACCGATGGGTTGGAACCTTTTTATCCGGAGCGTATTGCTTCGCGGATATTAGGTATGGGTGACATGCTCTCTTTGATCGAGGAAGTTGAGCGAAAAGTCGACAAGAAAAAAGCTCAAAAATTAGCCAGTAAAGTGGCTCGCGGAAAAGGTTTTGACCTCGAAGACTTGCGTGATCAACTTAGGCAAATGCAAGATATGGGTGGAATGAGCGGTTTAATGGACAAATTGCCGGGGATGGGGAATATGGCGCAGTTAGCGCAACAGTCCAATGCAGCCAGTCAGTTTGGCCAAATGGAGGTCATTATCGACTCCATGACGCCTGCTGAGCGGCGCAATCCCGACATTCTTAACGGCTCTCGCAAGCGGCGTATTACCCTCGGGTCAGGCACCAGTATCCAGGATCTGAACCGGCTACTGAAACAACACAAGCAAATGGGCAAGATGATGAAGAAAATGAAGGGTAAGGGGATGCAAAACATGCTGCGGGGTTTGTCGGGTATGGGTGCGCTAAGCGGCGGCCTACCGCCGGGCGGAATGCCAAAATTATAGTGCTGTAAAGAGCTTAACTAAGCGCTTGATGGGGGTTAGCTGTCGGTAATATGTGGACATCGCTGAAGGATATAATAGTTTCTTTTTGTCCGCGCTTGGCGTAGAATACCGCGCTTTTCAGGATCTATACGCATTGGGGTAAAGAGTGTCAGTTATCTACTGACAAACATCCTCAGCGTCAATTATGAACCCCCCGACAACACAGGATTTTAGTAGATGGTAACAATAAGATTGGCACGCGGAGGCGCGAAAAAGCGCCCGTTTTATCACGTCACAGTGTCGGACTCGAGGAATGCGCGAGATGCCCGTTACATTGAACGTATTGGTTTTTTTAATCCGGTTGCCAGAGGCGCCGAGGTTCGCTTGCGCGTTGATTTGGAGCGCGCGGCATACTGGCGCGGTCAGGGCGCACAGGTAAGTGATCGTGTTTCTGCGCTCCTCAAAGAGGCGGCGAAGGTAGTCGCATAGAGCGCTCGACTATGGGCAATGTTAGTTCGCACGGACCAAGTTTAGTGATGGGGCGGATAACTGCGGTCCATGGCACCCGAGGGTGGTTAAAGGTACGCTCTTACACTAAGAGTCCCGAGGCCTTGATAAGCTATATGCCTTGGTGGTTGCAATCCGAAGGCGTTGCGAGAGAAGTCTGCGTAGATGATTGGAAATTCACTAGTCAAAGAGGCCAAAGAGGTCTGGTGATACATATTCAAGGGCTTGATGATCGAGATCAGGCTAGAGGGTGGTGCGGGTTAGAGATTAGTATCTCTGCTGATCGACTGCCGCGACTTGGTGCTAATGAGCATTACTGGTATCAGCTAATCGGTCTCAGCGTTACGAGTCACTTCGCGAACTCTGAGACGCCTCTGGGCCGAGTGACCGAGGTGTTGGCGACCGGAGCCAATGATGTACTGGTGGTTCTCGGCGATGGTGTTAATTCAGACAAGCGACAGCGATTGGTACCTTATGTCAGGGATTTTATCTCCAGTGTGAATTTAGAAAAAAGGTTGATAGAAGTGCAGTGGGATCCAGATTTTTAGTGGTAGCTTCCTAGCAGGGTGACGGCGAATGAAGATAGCTGTTATTACGCTTTTCCCAGAAATGTTGCATGCACTTGTCGGTTTTGGTGTAAGTGGACGCGCGGTGCAGAGCGGGATAGTCTCGGTGGTAGCGTTTAATCCGCGGGATTTCACTACGGACAGGCACCAGACCGTTGATGCACGCCCGTATGGGGGAGGGCCGGGAATGTTGATGACGGTGGATCCACTCTGCAGAGCACTGTCTGCAGCGAGGGATTGGATGGCCGGTAGTGAGCATCGGGTTATCTACTTGTCGCCCCAAGGCAGGTTGTTACGACAAGCAGAAATAAATCAGAGTGTAGAACAACCAGGATTGATTTTTATAGCAGGCCGCTACGAGGGGATCGATGAGCGTTTTATTGAGCTCGAAGTCGACGAAGAATGGTCGATAGGTGACTACGTATTGAGTGGCGGAGAGCTCGCGGCTATGGTGGTTGCCGATGCAGTCATTAGGCAAATGCCTGGTGTTTTGGGAGCGGTTGAGTCGGCCCAACAGGACTCGTTTTCGAAGGGTTTGCTAGACTGCCCGCACTATACGCGACCCGAAGTTGTTGCAGGGCTCAAGGTGCCGCCGGTGCTACTGTCGGGTGATCATGCAGAAATTAGGCGTTGGCGGCTGCGGCAGTCATTGTTGCGAACGCGCAAAAGACGGCCAGATTTAATGGCTTCGCTGGTTCTAGACAACGAGCAACAAGGTTTGATGATAGAGATTGATAATGAGTTGGCAGATGATGGGTAGAGGTATACTTATCCTCTCTGACCAGCGCTCTAAAACCGGTGGTGCATATGCCACTAACCAATGAGAATTGAGGAGCAACACATGACTAACAAAGTGCCACTGATTGCCGAGATTGAACAAGAACAAATGGGTAAAGAAATTCCTCCCTTTAGTCCAGGCGACACTGTTGTCGTCCAAGTCAAAGTCAAAGAGGGTGCGCGAGAGCGCTTGCAGGCATTTGAGGGCATCGT
>JAPKCN010000045.1 GCA_028822945.1 Porticoccaceae bacterium
CGCACCAGTCTCGAGCCCAAACCCAAACATATAGCTAGCGCGACGGGTCATTGCTGCACCCGTCATAATATTTTCACTGGTCGCCTCGCGCAAAAAGCCGAATGGCGCGATGATGTCAACATCTGTCGGTTGGCCGATTCTCATCCAGGCATCGATACCGCCAAAATGATCTATGTGGCTATGGGTAATAACTATCGCCGTTGGGATTATCTCTCCGAGGTGCCTCTGCGCGAGGGCTATAGCGGCTGCAGTCGATTCGATAGAGGTCAAAGGATCGACGATAATCCAACCAGTTTGCCCACGAATCAGTGTAGTGTTGGCAAGATCAAAGCCGCGCAGTTGATAGACACCCTCTGCGACCTTAAAAAGTCCGCTAATGGCATTTAACTTTGCCTGTCGCCAGAGACTGGGGTTAACTGTATCTGGGGCGTTGTCGCGCCCATAAGCCTCTAGATCATCGAACCACAGAGGTTTATTTTCGACGTTGTTATCTGGCATGATAGCAACGAGTCCGCGCCGCGCATCGATATAATCCTGTTGATTTTCGAGAGGGAGATTATCTCTGTACCAGCGATTCGCCTCAACTGTGTGAGCGCTCGGCGATAGTAGCTGTGATTGATCACTTGATTTTATCGATTCATCGCTGCATCCACTCAAGGCCGCTAGGCCGGCAAATAGACACAATTTAATCGCAAAAAGTATGCCTGCTGCCGCGTTTGTAAGCTGAAATCGCAGCTTTCGTCGAATTCTTGACATGACACTTTTTATATTATCCATCACTTTTCACCTGACTTTTTAGTAATCCGAGGTCTCAAACAATATAGAACTCGCCGCGACAAAATACGTCATGCAGCCTACTCCCGAAGTTCTTTGATTACTCGCTGATGCGACCCCAGAATAAGTCGAGCCAAGTCATTTTCGTTCAACTAAAACCCAGCATGCGGAGGCCCCAGACATTACAGCCAATGAGGTGCAAGTTGGGCCAGAGGCGCACTGAATGAGTCGAACGGCGCTCTATCTAATACATCATAAACTTTTTTCCAAACGACTAGGACTGTTGTAAAAAAGATTTTGAAATCAAGCAGCGGATGGCGCTTCGCGGCACCCAAAACCGCGCTTCTCGGCAAAACTAAAATGTTGCTCTTAGGCTTGGCCTGAACCCGACCCCCTTAAATGCGCATATCCTCAAGCTCCAGTGAAGCCTCAATCAACCAGTATAGCGGCTGTAAATCAGCTAGTTCTAACGCTTGACCGCGACGACTAATTAACCACAACCAATCTCCGCCCGAAAGTAAACAACAGACCGATGCGTTTTATCGCCATTCACTCCGAGATAGCGTAATTGCGCACTTGAGCGGCTATGGCAGGCCTCGCCAAGCCATTGTCGCCAATCTCAGTAATCACTCAGAGTATCAGAGCATATTAGTTGTAATGTTCTCTAGGCACATAGTAGCCCTCAAAAACCATCCTATTATGACAATTACTCAAACAATCTAAATGGCCGACATTGCTAAATACTCCATCAGCCGTCAAAAAAGCGTTTATAGGCAACCGGTAAGAGGCGACTCAGTAGATCGATCCAGCCAGCGTTTCAGACCAAATGAATCCTGACTCTGCCTTTTTTGATGCCCCTAAGTATGTCCGCAGCCGCCTTCTTCTGGCATGGTATGCAACCAAGCCTCCATTTTTTACGCTCGAGTTCGGGGGTACTCGCGCTCTTCGGGTGCAAAACCACCTTTGCTCGCTGTGCGATCGGCGTTTTGATACCCGCAGGAGAAGCGCAGGCGACTTGGATATTTTGGCCTAAAAACTCCACCTCTTGGCGAAGTGCATCAGTAGCACCACGCACTGCAAATTTTGAGCCGTAGTAAGCTGTCTGTATAGGTGCTGCCACCAATCCAAAAACACTGGCAACGTTGACTGTGTATCCAGCATCTGCGGGCTTCATAAATGGCAGAAATACTTTGCATCCGTGCACCACCCCCAATACTTAATCGAAAAGATCCGCGGCATATCGTCTAGTAACGCATCTTTAAAGAGCACACCAAAAACTACCCTAGCATTGTTTATCATGTGCCATGCCGAAAGCCCACCTGTTCAGCATAAATCTGCCTTGCCAAGGCATCGGAGAGATCCACAACATGCACCGACACATCAACAACCCTGTCACATAGCAGCCCTTTCATCAGTGTCTGGGTCTGCAAGCACTAGGCGGCATCCTTGCGGTGCAAGAGCGAGTGCTAAGGCACGACCAATGCCAGAGCCCGCACCAGTAATGACCGCGACCCTGTTGACGAAGCTTCTCATAAATCATAAATCATAAATCATTATGCAAGTCACACAACAGCCACGTTACAAAACGCCATACCCAACCATAACTACTAGTACGGCACATGTTAGCTGGGTTTTAAGCGGACTAAGCGACCTCAAAGAGGCCCGCAGCGCCCATCCCGCCGCCGACGCACATGGTAATCACCACATATTTTTCACCGCGCCGCTTACCCTCCATTAGGGCATGCATAACCATTCGCGCACCACTCATGCCAAATGGATGACCAATCGAGATCGAACCGCCGTTGACGTTTAAACGCTCCATTGGAATGCCGAGCTTGTCGCGACAGTAGATCACCTGCACGGCAAAGGCCTCGTTTAACTCCCAGAGTCCAATATCGTCCATCTTTAAGCCATTACGCTGCAACAATTTAGGGATTGCAAAAACCGGACCGATACCCATTTCATCGGGCTCACAGCCAGCCACTGCCATACCACGATAAATGCCTAGGGGTTCGAGATTGCGTTGCGATGCCAATGCACTATCCATTAAGACCAAGGCAGCCGCCCCATCGGATAATTGCGACGCATTACCAGCGGTGATCGTACCGCCATTTCGCACTGTTTTCAGACCGGATAAACTTTCCAGTGATGTGCCCGGGCGATTGCCTTCATCCTTAGATAGTGTGACCTCCTCTTTACTGGTATCACCGGTCTCGCGATTGGTTACCAGCTTAGTTGCTGTCACCGCAACAATTTCGTTGGCAAACAAGTCGGCCGCTTGAGCCGCGGCCGTTCGAGATTGCGAAATCACCGCATACTGGTCTTGCTGATCACGTGAAATACTGTAGCGATTAGCGACAGTTTCGGCAGTATCCAGCATCGGCATATGAATCAATGGAGCGTGTTTCATAACCATGGGATCGGCAACTCGGTGAGCGTTGAAGTGTTCGTTTTGAATCAAACTGACACTCTCACAGCCACCGGCAACAACAACTTTGGCTCCATCATTAGTGATATTGTTGGCACCAATAGAGATGGACATTAATCCGGACGAACATTGGCGATCGACTGTCATGCCCGACACTGAGACCGGCAGGCCGCAGGCCATCGCGGCTTGTCGCCCTAGGTTCATCGTTTGAGTACCCTGTTGCATAGCCGCACCAAGAATACAATCATCGATTTCTGATGGATCGACACCCGCGCGCGCTATCGCCGCATTAATGGCAAACGAACTCATACTCGGAGATTCAAGGTTGTTGAATGCGCCACGAAATGCGCGGCCTATCGGCGTCCGAGCGGCTGAAACAATCACTGCTTCTTTCATAAAAATTTCCTTAATAATATCTACTTTAATTTAAGTTAGCTATTGGATGCAGCCATCGCTTTTATTACAAACTTTTCAGTTTGCTTGGACGCGGATGCTAGCGGTTTGTGATCGGCAATATCTGTCACTTCATGCCATCGCGCAAGAATAGCATCTGGATTTTGCTGCTCATGAGACATAAAGATACCGTCGCTCTCGTACATGCTTGCGGTCGCATAGCCACCGGCCCCAGCGCACAAAATAGTTCTCGTGGGCGCTTTTTCATCGCATAAGATTAATGCGCCAGCAGATACAGACTCAGCAGTCATAACATCGAGTACCGGTTGCGGTAATAAGTCCTCCGTCATTCGCGTACCCGCCGTCGGAGCCAGCGCATTGACGTGGATATTATTTTTGCCGCCCTCCAACACCAAGGTATTCATCAACCCGAGAACCGCCATCTTCGCCGCACCATAATTAGTTTGGCCAAAATTACCGTACATACCACTGGCCGACGTAGTCATCACAATACGGCCATAATTTTGCAGTCGCATAATATCCCAGACCGCCTTGCTACAATTCACCGACCCCATCAGGTGCACATCCATAACCAATTTAAAATCGGCTAGGTCCATTTTACTAAATGACTTATCGCGTAAAATTCCCGCATTGTTCACTAGAATATCGACTCGACCCCACTTACTCATCGTCTGCGCGACCATATCATCAACCTCATCAAACTCGGCTACATTGGCACCGTGGGCAAACGCCTCGCCTCCAACCGCCTCGATTAGACCCACAACTTCGTCTGCGGCGACCGAGGAAGCACCGGTTCCATCGCGCGCGCCCCCAAGGTCATTGACCACCACCTTGGCGCCACGTTCAGCCAGGGCGAGCGCGTGCGAACGTCCCAACCCATTACCTGCACCCGTGACGATCGCCACCCTTCCTGAAAAATCAATTTTCACTATATACCTCTCTCAATAATTAAATACCTATACCAGCGGGTTCAATGGGCCATCTGCACCGACAGCCACTCGGCGACTAATGCCGGCTTGTCACCGCCTTCAATCTCAATTGAAACCTCGGTTTTAAAGTCAAACTGGCCAGGACGTTTTTCGGTGATATCTATAACCTTTGAATGACAGCGGATTTTGCTTCCAACCCGGACCGGCGCCACGAAACGCACTTTATCGAAACCTTTGTTGACGCCCATATAGACGCCTTCGATCACCAGATTAAAACTCACTGAAAAGTATGAGAGCATCGACAAGGTTAAAAAGCCATGGGCAATCGTCCCTCCAAATGGTGTATTTGCAGCAGCTACCGGATCGACGTGTATGAACTGGCGGTCTATGGTGCAATCCGCAAATGTATCGACCTGCTCTTGCGTGACCTCGTGCCAATCAGTCACATCGCCAACGTAGCCGACATACTCTTGGGTTTCATCTTTTTTAATCATTTTAGGCATAAAAAATATCCTTTTAGTGTGGACTCTCTTAATTGAATTTACGACGGTCATGAATATAAAAACTTCTATCATCAGCGGGTGCTGATCAATACCTTGCAGAGTGTGGGCTAGTGCACCAGACTAAACCACGACATCGGATGTCCGGTTGCGCATCAACGCTTCTGGCGTAAACAGTTTTAAGGTTGTACTTAAAAGCTTGCATGACTAACATGCGGTTTTGCGCTAAAAACTAATGCGGGGTAACTAGGCATCCCATGAAAGACTCTAGCACTGACACTGACGCCACCTTAGCTTTCGGCCGCTTCTTAAAATTTTGGCGCTCTGTACATAAAGTTAGTCAGGAGCAACTAGCCGCCTTGATCAACTTTTCTCCGCGGCATATCAGCCGGCTAGAAAATGGTGTCAGCCGGCCCAGCCTCAGCATGGCGAACGATATCGCAAGCGCATTATGCCTTGGGCAACGCGATAGTAATCATCTTTTAATAGCTGCTGGATTTGTGCCGAAATTAAGCCAACTCGACTTTCAAGCGCCAGAGTTAAAATGGCTACGCAAGGCCATGACTCTCTCGCTTAGGGCATTAGACCCCTATCCAGCTATGGTTGTTAATGACTTTAACGATATTTTGATGGTTAACCGGGGTTGGGTGGGACTGTACACACAAACCATTACTAAAGCGGCGCTCGATCAGGTCACCAATAACTACGAATTCCTATTTAGTCGCGATGGCGTGGGCATTTTCATCAGTGGCTGGGAGGATACCCTTTCTGTAATCTTGATGTCCTTAGAACAGAAGACCTTGTTTAGCAATGACCCGCGCGATCGAACGATGCGCGATCGACTCGCAAAGCACAAAAATGTACCTTCTGATTGGCGCCAGCGTGCGTCAAAACTAGAGCCAATGTCGAGCTTTCGTATGCAAATTAATCTAAACGGCGAAATCAAAAAGTTTATCAATGTACAAAGCACTGTCAGTACTTTAGGACCCGCCGCCGTGCTATCGGGGCCAAGTCTACACATCAACACGCTGTATCCGGAGGATCACGCACTAGACTTGTGGCAATTTTGTTCCAGTGACCTCAACCACCCTCTCCTGTCCGATTAATTGTGAGCGCTATCGACGTTCTCTAGCGCGGAGCGAACGCCGAGCCCAAGCGGGCGCCGACCAGCGGTTAATCATATACCGTCCAGCTACCAACACTGAACTGAAACTCCACGGCGACCCAAAGAGTCGATCTACTAACTATTCACAATTTGCGCGTAGCTTTGCTGCTTCGAACATCGCTGAGGTGATCAGACTATTCTCTTAAACTACGCAGCGCAGGACATTGCTAGCTTGAATGGCAGATACAATAGAGTTGCGGACCCTAATATTACCGATAATCTGCTCGGGCCTTCCACTCCCTTGGTTATCCGCCGTTGAATACCGTCAAATACCTGTTATTTAGCGATCTCAGGTATAGTCGAGACAAAAGGCTATGGTTGTGGTAAAAAGCAATCAGAATCTTGTGGAGTAACCCTAAAATGGCCCCGGCAACCCAACCATCGACCTCTGAACTTGAGGACTTCCGGCGCCAAGTTGCAGCTTGGATGACAACTAATCGCCCGCCTGATCCTAATTTCTTACTACCCCAAACGTTTATGGAAATAGGCTCCGAACGCGTATTAGATTTCTTGCGCGAGTGGCAATACAAGGTCTGGGCAGCAGGCTATCTCGGTATAGCTTGGCCAAAGGAATTTGGTGGTGGGGGACTGCCGACTATTTATCAGCAAATCGCCGATCAAGAGATGAAGCGCCTAAGAGTACCAATCCTATTCAATGTTATTGGACTAGGTTGGGCCGGCCCGCTAATTGTCGATATAGGTAGCGAGGATGAAAAACATACCTATCTCAAAGGCATACTAAACGGCGAAGATATTTGGTGTCAGGGTTTCTCAGAACCCAACCACGGATCTGATCTGGGTAGTATACAAACTCGCGCGGAACGCGACGGCAATACCTATGTTATCAATGGCAGCAAGATTTGGACAACTATGGGTAATTATGCCAAATACATGATTTTATTAGCGCGAACTGATTTACATGCTGAACGTCGCTACAGCGGCTTATCGTTTTTCTTGGCACCCATGCAAACTCCTGGGGTCACCACCCAGCCTATCCAAAAGCTCACGGGTGAGTATGGATTTACCGAGACATTTTTCAGCGACGCGCGCATTCCAGCGCATAGTCTTATGGGTGACGAGGGTCAGGGATGGCGGATTGCCATGCAAACACTCCAGTACGAGCGCGGAGCTGCGGCCGGTGCGGCCGGTGGCCCGGCCATGATATCGATATATATGGACGATATGCTCGCGATGGCTCGCGACGTTCAACGGGATGGTAAACCAGTCATTGGCGACACCGTCACGCGCGATGACTTGGTGAAATTTATGATTGAAGAAAAGGCTTTGTTACTCGGTGAAAAACGCGCCGATATCCCCACGTTATGCTCCGAATATCCTGGCTCCCTATCACTATCGCACAAATTGCGCGCAACTGAATATTTTCGCCGTATGCGCCAATACGCACTCGCCCTGCAGGGTACTCAGGGATCACTTTACATCGGCGATCCAGATACTCTAGGAGGCGGATTTTGGCAGCGCGCCTATTTAAATAATTTTGCACTAACTATTGGCGGTGGAACCAGCCAAATTCAAGCTAATATCGTTGGCGAGCATGTCCTCGGATTACCCAAGGATTAAACGTCGGCTTGTTTATCAAAGGAATCATTACAAATGACTAGTGCCAATCTAGATATTGCCTTCAACGATGAGCAGGCAATGATCATGGCCTCTGCCAGAGAGTTTTGTCGAGATCAATCAAACATTACAGCGGTGCGCAGTCTGCTGACATCCAACCTCGGACACGACCCCGCAGTCTGGTCAGAAATATGTAAATTAGGCTGGATGGGAATCACCATCCCCGATCACCTTGGTGGCTCTGGTTTTGGTTTGGGCGCGTTAATTGCAATCGTCGAGAATATGGGTCGGTATATGTTAACCCCTCCTCTTATCTCCACTACTCTAGCTGCCCAAGCTCTGCTTCGCGGTGGCTCAGATACTCAAAAAAATCAATGGCTGCCAGCCATCGCCAAGGGTTGCTGCGCAACTCTCGCGCTTTTGGAAAATGAGGATTGGGGGGCGGACATCAAACTGAGCGCGATCGATGCGGGCGACAAAATCACGCTCCAAGGTGTCAAGAAGTTTGTCGCCGACGCGCAAGCGGCAGAATTTTTTATTGTGTCGGCCCGCTATCGCGACCAGTTGATGTTGGTTTTAGTCGAAGCAAACCGACTACCCGCCGGCGCAATTACCGAAAATATCCTGATTGACCAAACTAAACGCGCATCGACTGTAAACTTTAGCGGCGTAACGGTGCCCGTCACCGCCTGCCTCAACCACATAGCTACAACGTTCAGAGATATTAAACTGATCGGCGCATTGCTTCATGCCGCCGAAGCCACCGGCTGCTGTGCCACTTCGCTCGACACCATTGTCAGTTATCTGACAACGAGAAGCCAATTCGGACGTTTGATAGGCTCATACCAGGCTCTGAAACACCCGACCGTCGACATATTGATGCAGATGGACTCGGCCCGGTCACTCATCTACCACGCCGCTACTTTGATCGATGGTGAAAGCTTTAGTATCGATAGTGAAATAGCCTGCCGCATGGCTAAAGTGCAAGCAGACGAGGCCTTGCTATTTGCTGGTGACCGCGCGGTTCAGTTCCATGGTGCCATGGGTTTCACATTTGACTGCGACGCCCAGCTTTATCTGCGACGGGCGCAGTGGTGTCAGCACCAATATGGCGACGCCCAGCACCATCGAAAACATTTAGCGCCACTGTTACTCGACGCGACACACGAATAAATTTAAACTGACAGCGCGGGTAAACTTTGCAAAGAATCAGCCAGAGCATTGCGCTAGGAACTCCAAAACCTGAGTAAACAGCCTCTTTAGAGTAAAGTCACTATTCTCCTAAATGAGATTGATTGAGTGAAAAAAGTAGTCATCATAGTGCTTGTGAGCGTCCTTGCCGGAGCACTTGTATTCGCCCAAATGTTTGAGTATGTAGGACAAACTAGTAATCTAAAAGCACCTTCAAGTGCCCCCAAGTCGCCCGACCCTGCTTCCTTGAGAACCACCGAATCTGGGCCGGTATTGGGCTTTAGCGACCAACATGATACCCATGCATGGCTGGGAATTCCCTATGCAGCATCACCAATAGGCGCATTTCGCTGGCGCGCGCCACAGCCGGTTGCTCCATGGTCGCAGACACTCGCGGCTCTAGAACCCAGTACAGTATGCTCCCAACCGTGGACAAAATTATCCGGTCAAATTGGTAGTCAAGGTGATATTATCGGAAGTGAGGATTGCCTATACCTCAATGTCTGGGCACCCAGATCAGCAGCTGTTAATGCCGCACAAATTGAGCAGCAACTGCCGGTGATGCTATGGATACATGGTGGCGGCAACGCTGTCGGATCTGCGCAGACATACCCCGGCCACCAACTTGCGAGTCAACAGCAGGTAGTTTTTGTATCGGTCAATTATCGCCTTGGTTATCTAGGTTTATTTTCCCATCCGGCGCTGCGCAATGGCGCGCGCAATCTACGCGATGCGTCGGGTAACTATGCCGCTCTCGATATCATTGCTGCGCTCACTTGGGTACAAAAAAATATCGCAAATTTTGGTGGCGATAGCAACAATGTAACGATTTTTGGAAGTGCGACCGGTGGCCGTAATGTCGTCGCAATGCTCGCGTCGCCGCTCGCCGAGGGACTTTTTCACAAGGCTATTGTGCAAAGTGGATCAATGCGTACCGAGTCGCGGCAAAGCGCGGAAAATTTTTCGGATGACCCACAACCCGGTCAAATATCGAGCAGCAGTGAACTAATCGCGCAATTGCTCATTGATCTTGGTGCGGCGAGTAACCGAGATGAGGCTAAAGAGGATCTGCAGCTGATGAGCGACGCCGGTATCGCGGCATTTTTATACCGCCAAAACGCCGCGGATATTCTCAGCGCGAGTCGACGAAATCCTTACGCGCGGCAACCTATCCATCAAGTACCACAACTTATCAGGGATGGTAGCGTGCTACCACTCGAACCCTTGTCAGAAATTTTCAGTCACCCAATGAATTATAATAATGTACCAATCATGCTCGGTTCAAACCGCGATGAAGCCAAGACTCTAATGGCAGCTGAAGCAGATTATGTCACTTGGCGGTTCGGCCTCATGCCGCACATAATAGAGCCTGAAAAGTATACTGCAATGGCTTCCCTGCGCTCCGAACGAAGCCATCTTTTTGCTGTTGAGCAACCTGCTCGTCTCATGGCGGGCAGTCGACTGGATGTCGAGCAACCCCGTAACATATACGCCTACAGATTTGACTGGGACGACCTGTCTTCAAACTGGTTCGTAGATATGGCAGACTTAATTGGCGCTGGACAGGGTCTAGAGACCAGCTTCTTGTTCGGCGACTTTGAAACTGGGTTAGCGTTCACAAACCTGTACACCTCGCATACGACAGCCAGCCGCGTGGCTCTATCGAACGCGATGATGGATTACTGGGGCCATTTTGCCTACACCGGTTCGCCAGGCCGCGGTCGCTCTGCAACCCAGCCAGAGTGGCAACCTTGGTCTGCCACAGGGGTAAATACAATGATTTTCGACAATCCGGAAAACCGCGGTTGGGGAATGCAAGCGCGTCACCTTAGTGTCGAAAAACTCACCCAACGAATAATTGAGGAGACCACCATTAACAATCAGCGAGAGCGCTGCCAACTATTCGTAAAAATGTTTTTATTCTCATTTCTAATTTTTCATTTTTTCGGCGGCCGCCCCTGTATGTTCAATGAAATT
>JAPKCN010000046.1 GCA_028822945.1 Porticoccaceae bacterium
AAAGCATGTCAAACACAAGCATCTAGACTTTATAGTATTAGTTGAAAAGAGTGGAGAGTTTCCGATGATCGTCAACCACCGCGTTATACTTGCATCGCGTCCGGACGGACCGCCGATAGATTCTAATTTTTCTGTTGAACCAGTTTCTCTGCGTACGATTGCGACGGGTGAGGTGCTAATTCAGAACCTCTATGTATCGCTCGATGCGGGTTTTAGAAACTGGATGAACGAGGGTAGTGGCGATCATATATTACCCGCCATGGAGTTGGGTGCGCCGGTTATGGGTTTAACGCTCGGCCGGGTAATTGAGAGTAAAAACCCAGCCTTTGCGGTGTCCGACCTGCTGATGTCGCGGATCGCTTGGGAGGAGTACAGTATCACCGACGGCACCCAGCACTGGCTGGTAAATTTGCCGACTGACATCGATGCGCCACACAGTTACCACCTCGGGATACTCGGCGATACCGGCATGTCGGCATATTTTGGCCTAACCGATATCGGTAAATTAATACCGGGTGAAACCCTCCTAGTTAGCGGAGCTGGGGGGGCGGTCGGTTCGGTAGCTGGGCAAGTAGGCAAAATTTATGGCGCCCGCGTGGTTGGTATTGCCGGTAGCGATACAAAGTGCCAGCGCTTAGTTGACGAGTTGGGCTACGACGCAGCGGTCAACTATCGCGCAGCGGGCAACTTGAGCGCGGCGATTGCCGACGCTTGCCCGCAGGGCGTAGACGTGTATTTTGATAATATAGGTGGGCCGTTGCTACAGGCGGCAATTGATAATATAAACGAAAAGGCGCGCCTTATACTCTGCGGTGCGATTAGCGATTACCACGCAAATGAAGCTGCTCCGGGACCCAACAATCTGTTTCAGCTAGTGACCAAGCAGGCGACCATGAGCGGCTTGATGTGCCATTACCAACTCGATCGTTACGACGAGGCGCGCAACCAACTCATGGCCTGGGTCAACGGTGGGCAGTTGCGTAATATTGAGTATATGTCGACCGGTATCGAGCGAGTTGGGCCGGCTTTTTGCGATATGTTTCAGGGTAAGAACTTTGGTAAAACTGTCGTTAAATTGGCTGATTGACGGCCATTACTATACCCATTGAATGCGCTTAAAAATCCGCTAGGCACAATTCTGGGTTAGGCCAACGCATTTGATTTGTTTAACATGTCGGCCCGAGTATGCGATACCTCGGGCACTTGTAATTTTTTATCATAAGCCTGCGCAAAGAGCATACCATGACCCCTACAATCTGCCAGAGGTGGGTAGTTTTTTTAACTGTATAATTGGAGATCCAACGATGACTTACCAACCTTTTGACCCCGCTGCGCTTCATGGCAAATCTGCTATTATTACCGGAGGCTATCGCGGTATTGGTTTACAAGTTACGAAAACACTAATGGATTACGGTATGCAGGTGGTCATTATGTGCCGCAATAGCGCCGACGCGCTGCCGGTCATCGAGGCTTTAAATGTGACGGCTGTGGAAAATCGATCCGAGTCGCGGGCACACCTTGCCATCGGCAGCGTCAATGATGCATCCGATCGACAGGCAGCGTTGGCGACCGCAGAGGCCCTGGGGCAGTACGCGGTGTTAGTCAACAATGCTGGTACTGGGGCGTTTGGAGCCCTGGAGAGTCTCGACGATGATCAAATATACGATACCCTGACGACTAATTTGATCAGTCCCATGCAGCTCATCGCAGCATCGGCTCGAGTGTTTCGGGGCCACGAATTTGGCCGTATTATCAACATAGGTAGCGACGTGGTGTCTTATAATTTAGCCAATGCAGCGCCCTATGTGTGTTCCAAGATAGCCCTGCAGAAGATCACTGAACTCGCCGCCTATGAGGTAACACGTGACTTATCTGAATTTAACGGCGCGTATGTCGCCGGTGGGCCGGTCAATACCGACCTCGATATCCGAGTAAATTTCTTGCGTCTCGGAGCCACTGCGACGGAAATGATACAAAGCAGTGTCGACCAGTTCTCTAGCGAGGCGGATTACATGGAGATGATCAACCCCAAAGACACCCTCGGTCGAGTATTTCGTCTCGACGAGATTAAACCGGTGATCCGCTACATGCTCGAAGTGGCTAATAACGGGCAGGTTATTCCGCTTAGCGGCGCAGCAAATTGACCCTCGAGCGACTGGTTAAGTTGAGGGCATTACTAACTGGCGCGGTGTTTGATGGCCGCGCTAGCTATATAAGTCAATGTCCACCGAGATAGGTGAATGCCTTTACGGTCGTCGGATAGCAATCTTCAAATGGCGCTATTTACTACGCCGGTGTCTAATTAACACGAAATTTGCATATTTCTTCGATTAAACATTGCGATGGTAGTACCGCTGACAATCTTTATATCTAACACGTTCGGCGAAACACCAAACACTATCGCTCATCTCTAGTGGCTGTTTCCGCGTTTTTGAGCTCTGTCGCTGCCACCTAAGACGCCGTACATTGCATGGCGTCGGTGGCTAACTGAGGTGTCGGAAATGCGAGACGGTGTCTAGCGGCAACACTTGATAGCTTGTTAAAATTGGAGACCCTTGGTAAAGCCGCCATCTATAATAATATTGGTGCCAGTGGTGTTACCGGACAGCGGGCTGGCCAGCAGCGCAACTTGCGAGGCGACTTCAGCGGCGGTACCCATGCGCCCGATAGGAATAGCGGCGACCGTGTTTGTGTAGATTTCTGGCATGGCATCACGGATATTATCCCATGCGCCGCCCTCGACTAAAATTGGGCCAGGGCTGACTGCATTGACGCGAATGCCTAATCCGGCCAAATCTTGGGATAGATTGCCCGAGTAGTTCAACAGTGCGGCTTTTAGTGCAGCGTAGGGTCCAGCACCCATAAAGGCCTCGATCGCGGCGGTCGATGAAATAATTACGATCGATCCGCAGGTTGATTTTTCTAGGTGGGGTCGGGCGGCATTGACACTGCGTACAGTACCCATTAGATCCACTTCAAAGGTGTTGCGCCAGGTTTCTTCAGTGACCTCGCCACCGCCGGCACTGACGTTAGCGACCAATGTGTCGACGCCGCCGAGTTGACTAGCACAGCTGTCCACCCAGTTACCGAGCGCTTGTGCGTCGCTAATATCGACCGCACTGCCGACTACTTTGATGCCGTGTGAGGAAAGCTCGGAGATTGCTTTATCGACTTCACTGGCATTCCGCGAACAGATACCTAGGTTACAGCCTTCGGCGGCTAACTGCTCGGCGATAGCGCGACCAATGCCTTTAGTCGAGCCGGTGATTAGTGCATTTTTACCTTTTATTTGTAGATCCATCATGATCCCCTTGTGGATAGTTTTGGGTAGTTAATTTTTCTGTAATTGTAATTGTAATTCTTTGAAGCGCTGCAAGTGGTACTGTGCGGTGCCAAACTGTTTTTCAACCAGCGTCAATCGTTTGAAATAGTGGCCGATGTTTAATTCGTCGGTCATGGCTATACCACCGTGCAACTGAAGTGCACCGTAACTAATTAAACGCGCGGACTTATCTACGCGATATTTGAGTGCAGATAGCAATAGGCCACTATTTTCGTCGTTGTTGGTGAGCGCATCGGTGGTTGCGCCGAGCAGTGAACGCGCTAGTTCGAGGGCAATGTACATGTCCACCATGCGGTGCTGGAGAGCCTGGAAACTGCCGATCGGCTGACCAAATTGGCGCCTTTGTTGGCAGTATTCGACAGTAGCTGACAATAGCGCTTGCATAGCGCCAATAGCTTCGGCACAGACTGCAAAGCAACCGCGGTCGAGCACACGATTGAGTTCGTCGGTCGCGGTTGAGACTAGCGCGTCGGCAGCGATCTCGACGTGATTCAAGCTGATCTCGCTGGCGCGGCGTCCATCCACGGTCACGTAGTCGGTGGCGGCGATCCCGGCCGCATGTCTATCGATTACAAATAGACCGATACCCTGAGATGATCGGACATCGCCCTCGATACGGGCGCTGATCACCAGAACATCTGCCAGTGGGCCATTGGCAACCACAGCCTTGGTGCCATTCAGCTGCCAGCCATGATCGGTTTTCAGCGCGCTGGTCGAGACATAATAGCGCTCGGCGCTATGTCCGGCTTCGCCATGACCGAATGCGCCTTGGATATCGCCGCTCATTATGCCGTCGAGGTAGCGCTGTTTTAATACCGCTTGACCGCGTGCGATAACACCACCCGCCAGCACGACGGTTTCGAGGTAGGGCTCTAATACAAGGTGTTTGCCAAATGCTTGAAACAGCAGTGAAATCTCTGTCGGGCCGCCGCTGAATCCGCCGTCGCAGTCATCGAACGGCAGTCCAAGCCAGCCCATGTTGGCAAATTGCTGCCACTGCGGATGCGGCGCCAGCAGATCGCCATTTGCGGTCGATCGGCGTGCGTCAAAGCTGTAGGTGTCAGTCAAGTACTTACTTACGCTGTCGGCCAGCATCTGTTGTTCGTCGTTGAGGTTGCGGGTCGTATCTGCTTGCATTATCTGAGACCCAGCACGGCGCGAGAAATAATATTGCGCTGGATCTCAGCACTGCCGCCGTAGATTGTTGCTGCGCGCATGTTGACGTATTCGGCAAAGGTGGTTATGGCATTTTCAGGGCCGACCACTTTACCGCTGTAATCAACTTCGAGAGCGGCGTGCTGCAATGGTGCATTGTGTGCGCCGAGAGCATCGCTCGACAGAGCACTTATTTTTTGACTAAGTTCCGTGCCGGCCAATTTTGCTACGCTGGTTAACGATCCTGGAGCGTCGCTAGCCTTGATGCGCTGCTCGGTGTACTCGAGCGCCAGAGCATCGATCTCGAGTTCTGCCAAGTCGGCGCTAAAGGCCGGCTCCTCTAAATAGCAGATGCCATTGTGGGCGTATTGCTGTCCGGCAATGGCGCGGACTTTGGCGAACAATTTCTGATGGTCAATCGAGTAATTGTGGCCACCGCGTTCGAACTCGAGAAGATATTTGGCAACGTTCCAACCCTGGTTTTCTTCGCCAATCAGGTTGGTAACTGGAATCCGCGCATCGCTGAAAAATACCTGACATTGCTCGACGGTGCCGTCGAGGCCGATGATCTCGCTTAGGCTAATCCCTTGGGTATCCATGTCGGCAAGTAAGAAGCTAATGCCAGCTTGCGGCCGTCCTTCTGTCGAGGTGCGCACTAGGCAAAAAATTTTATTAGCACGATGGGCAAAACTGGTCCAGATCTTGGAGCCATTGACCACATAGTGATCGCCGTCGCGTTCCGCGCGGGTCGCTAGAGATGCCAGATCGGAGCCGGCGCCGGGTTCGGAGTAGCCTTGGCACCAGATATCATCGCCAGCCAGCATACGCGGTAAATAGTGGTGTTTTTGTTCCTCGGTGCCATACTTAATGATAATTGGCCCAAGCATTTGTATGCCCAGTGCCATTATCGCCGGGGCACCACCGAGTTTGAGTTCACGTTGAAATATTTGTCTTTGGTTTTGCGTCCAGTTTGTACCGCCATGTTCCTCAGGCCACTCTGGCGCAGCCCAGCCCTGCTTATGGAGGATTTTGTGCCAGCGCAGCGCACAGTCGTAGTCAGCAAACACACTCGTCATGTTGCGCCCGGAGCGTTTCAGGTCGGCGCTCAAATATTCAACTAGGAACTGCCGCACCTCAGTCTGAAAGGTTATTTCTTCTTCGGTCATAGATTTTTCCGTTAGGTTACTCGGAGAGGGCAGTGGTATGTCGCTCGAGTATCACAGCAAAGAACAAACAGAATAGATTGTTTATGAATTGTAGCTACCTCGGGAAATTTATCAATCATTTAATCGTCCTAATATACATTTCAAAAGCCTATCGGCAGTCGTTTGTAAAGCCCACAAGTCAACTCCGTGCGGGTGATAAATATTGGCTGCGTGAATCCTCCAAGGAGCTTTATAGGCTTTGCCGCTGTGCGCTGACCGCCACTAATTGTTTACCCTGGTTAGCGCCTTGAAATAGAGCGATTAAGGCACTGGGTAGGGCCTCAAAGCCTTGATTAAGGGTGTCTGCATGTTGCAGTTTTCCGCTGGCTACCAGTGGTTGCATTGCCTCGATCGCAGCGCTAAATTCTGTGGTATGGTCGAGCACAATAAACCCCTGCATGCTCGCTCGTCGAAAAATCAGATTAAAATAGTTGGCTGGCCCGCTCAGCGGACTACTCGCGTTGTAGCGTGAAATACCGCCACAAAGGACTACCCGCGCGGCGTTCCGAATCAGGCCGAGCGCAGTATTTAAGATCTCTCCACCGGCGTTATCAAAATAGATATCGATACCGTCGGGGCAGGCGTGCGCAAGTTGCTGCTGCCAGTCGGGATCGCGGTAATTGACCGCCGCATCAAAACCGAGCGTATCGGTCAACCACTCGCATTTTGTCGCGCTGCTGGTGATACCAACAACCCGACATCCGCGAATTTTTGCCAATTGCCCAGCCACTGATCCGGTGGCCCCGGCGGCGCTGGATACCACAAATATGTCCCCATCGGTGGGTTTGCCTATGCGCTCGAGGCCAAACCAAGCGGTCATTCCGGTAATGCCAAATATGCCGATGGCGGCGCGCAATGATACTCCCTCTGGCACGCGCTGGAGCGCCGTGGCATCGGCTTTGTGCAGATAGTATTGTTGCCAGCCAAAACTGCCAGTGACTAAACTGCCGACTGGGTAGTCGGCATTATTTGACAAACTGACGCGCCCGGCCCCAAAGCCGCGCATCACGTCGCCGAGTGCAAGCGGCGCAATATAGTCGGCGCGATTCTCCATCCAGCCGCGCATCGCCGGCTCCAGCCCCATGTATTGAACTTCGACAAGAATATCGCCGGCTTCAGGTGTCTGAATTGGCGTCTCGACCAGCATGAAATCACTCTCGCGCACCATCCCCTCGGGTCTCGCCGCAAGTAAAAATTGTTTGTTCAAACTAAGGTCCTCTGGATTTATTAAAGGTAGATTTATTTACCGCTAACTAACTTGGCGCGGAGTACATCTTTGCGGATTTTACCTGATGCGGTGCGTTCAAAACTGGCGATGAGAACAACTTTTTCCGGCCATTTTTGACGTGCTAGTCCCGCCTCAGCTAAGTGTGGCTGTAAGCTTTTAACGTCGATATCTACAGTCTCTGGATCTTCGCAGACGATATAGGCACACACGCCTTCGCCGAGACGCTGATGGGGCATGGCCACTACGGCAGTCTCGCGGATAAGCGGATGGTCATGGAGTATATCTTCGACTTCTTTAGCCGAGATATTTTCGCCACCGCGAATAATCAAATCTTTTTTACGATCGGTAATTACCACTGCATTCTCGGCAGTTATGTGGCCGATATCGCCAGTATGAAAGAAGCCATCGGTCATCGATGCGGCGGTCTGCGCGGCGTCTTTGTAACCAAGCATCATTGCTGGCCCGCGAATCCACAGTTCGCCGTCGACGCCGAGACCAACGTCCTGACCTTCGGGGTCGACCACGCGCATCTGCCAATTGTCGATCTTGCCATCGGTGGTGGCGGCTAACTCCAGTTGCTCGGGTTGGGTAAAACCGGTGCTGACCAAGGGTACCTCAGTGCTGCCGTAAACTCTAAAAGCACGGCACTGAGCGAGGCTCTGCGGCACTCTGCGGATCAGCTCTGGCGGCACTGCCGCGCCGCCGCAAGCGAATAAGCGCAAGCTGGCTAGAGGATCGCTGTGGTGCTCGGCATAGTCGATCAACTCCTGCAGAAAGGGCGTTGCGCTAATACACAGCGTGGCGGAGTACTGGTTAATTAACTGCGCCGCCCGTTCAACCTGCCACTGCGACATTAGCAACGTTTTCACGTCGCTATAAAAGGGTAATTCCATACCGTTTACGTAACCGGTGATATGCGTCACCGGCGAGGGCATCAGCATTAAATCGCGATCATCTAATTCCCACGCCTCGAGGGTATTGTCGATTGCGCGCGCCAGGCTATTGTGACTGTGCATCACTGCTTTGGGGGTGCCAGTGGTACCCGATGTGTACATCAATACTTTGAGGCTATTCGGATCTACGGCGATCGGTTGAAGTTGTTTTGGGTCGGCGTCGATCAATGTGTGATAGTCGCGGTGATGATCGAGCTGACGGTCGTCTGTAGAACCTCGGACCACCACAACATGCTCGAGTTTGGGCAGTTCGTGGCGCAGTGATGCAATCATTTTAGGGTAGTTGACCGACCGAAACGTCTGCGGAATAAATAACAGCCGAGTTTGCGCATCACCGAGGATGAAGCGCAGTTCGCGCTCGCGGTAAATGGGGATGATCGGGTTGACCACCAGGCCGAGCATCGCCGCCGCCAGATCTATGGCGACTGCCTCGCGCCAACTGGGTAATTGAAAGCTAATAACATCGCCTGCGACCAAACCAAGTTTCTGCAGTGACGTGGCTAGCTGGCGCGCCTCCAGCACGATCGTGGCGTTGGTGATCGGTGGCTCGCCATCGAGTAAAATTATTTCTCGATCGGGTTCATCTGCCGCGCGCTTTAGAGCAATGTCCGACACTGTCGCATTGCGCAATTGTTGCGAATTAATTCCGTTGTACACCATGACCCCCGTTAAATTTTTGTTGGCAATCGCTATCTGACACCTGCGGGCGCATGCGATAGATCGCTAGCGGGTCGTTTAACGACGCTATAAAAACTGCTTGCGACGGTACAGTTGCCGAATAAAAAAGTCAACTTGGATTGTTTTTGCGCACAGTGTACGAGCGATCTTTATCGTACGTTTTCGCCGCTGCTGTTCTGTCAATCGCCATGACGACGGTTCATTGTCTCAGGGTAGGGCAACACATGCTCGACTTGTAAGGTTCCGGGGCCGTGGTAGAGGGCATCGAAGCGGCGCATTGCATAACGCCAGCCGTCGCCGGTGCGCACACAGGTGTCGTTATAAACGCCGATAATGCGTAACGCGCTTCCGTTGCTGTCAATAATATCCTCATCGATACTCCAGCGGCAGTTGGCGCTGTCGCCATTCACTCGGATCAAGCCGCTGTGGTGGCTGTGAAAGACTACTGGAAAGCCGGCCATAGCACCTTCCCAGGTCGCAAGAATCGCCTCGCGACCGCGGATTGGTGCGCCGAGAAAATGCCAGATAGCATCGGTATGCCACAGCGACCCCCAGAGTTCGCCATCTCGTCGCATCACCGCATCGGCATAAAGTGCATTCAGTTGGCGTATGTCGAGATCGTCCTGCAATGCTTGGTGCATGCCGTTACTCCGACGCAGCGGCATGCGCCGCCGCAGTTGCCGACGCCTCGATCTCTGCGGGCATAGGATTGCGACGCAGGGTGAGCCCACCGTTGACCTGTAGATTCTGGCCGGTCATAAAGCACTCGTCACTGCCGAGAAATACCGCTGCTGCGGCGATGTCTTGAGAGGTGTTTAGGCGACCCATTGGATACTCTTTGACGAAGGCCTCGGCGAGTCCGGGTACGGCAAAATAATCTTCTGTCATTGGCGATTTAGTAAATCCCGGTGAGATCGAGTTAGCGCGAATACCACGCGCACCAAACTCGTCGGCGACGCCGCGTATGACGTGATCGATGCCAGCTTTAGTGCCGATATAGGCATGATGGTTGCCCACTAAAATAGTCGCAGTCGCCGACGAAATTTGAATGATTGATGCGCTGCCACTCATACTGCCGACCAGCGATTGCATAAACTGGTAGGGCCCCTTGAACTGCAGGTTCATCATAGCCACTAGGTCCTCCTCAGAGGTTTCCTCAAACGGTGTGAGTAAGCCCCAGCCAGTGCAGTTAACCGCTATGTCGACCGCTCCAGAGAACGCTACGGTATGCGCTACCGCGGCTTCGATATCGGCCTTTGATGTAATATCACAATGCACTGCAGAGCCGCCGATGGCGTCGGCTAACGTCTCTAAGTTTTGTATATTGCGACCAGCCACGGTCACTCTTGCCCCCTCTTGGGCAAAGCGCTCGGCGATGACTTGACCCATATTGCCGACGCTAGCGGCACCGAGTACCAGCGCTGATTTTCCCTTGAGTCTGGACATAATTTATTTCCTTGACAGTGTTGAATGATTCGCTGTTTCGATTTTTTTAGTAAACAATCAAGTCACATTGTTTTTTTATAGCATCAATATAACAAATAAAAGACTTGCCAGACCAGCCACAAGTAGTTTTTATTGATAACCTCAGTCTGTTTAATATTTAAAGAGGTCGCGAAAATATGAAACATAATATTGGGCAGCTACTTCAGAAGCGTGCGCTCTTCAATGCCGATAATGAGGCATATGTGGGTGCAGAATCGGGTCATCGAATTACCTTTGGGCAACTCAACTCAACGCAAGCTGCAATCAACTCGCAGACGCGCTGCGATCGGGTGGCCTTAAAAAGGGCCAGAGGGTCGCGCTGTTGCTGTTAAATGGTAGCGCCTTTGTGCAGGCATTTTTCGCCTTGGCGAAAATCGGTGCGGTATTAGTGCCGATGAATTGGCGACTCAAAGTCGACGAACTAACTTTTTTTTGTGCCGACAGCGGCGTCTGCCGAATGCTCTACGACGCCGACTTGCTAGATACCGTCAAGACTCTTAAAAAACGCCCAGAGGCGGCCCGCCTTCGCGGACGATTACCGCGATTTTTTAGCCAGTGGCATGATCTCGGAACCAGATATTATGGGCGACTCAGACGACCACTTATTTATCATGTATTCGTCTGGAACCACCGGTCTACCAAAGGGCATCATCCATAGCCACAATACTGTGTTGGGCGCTATTTACACGATTGTAGCAACATCGCAACCGCACGCGCGCGACCGCTACATTAATATGTTACCAATGTTTCATATCGGTGCGTTGACGCCGATTCTGGTCAACGTTTATAGCGGTGCGACCTCGGTAATTATGCGCAGTTTTGATCCGCAACGGGTTTGGCAGGTGATCGAACGAGAAAGTATTAATAGCGGCTTAGCGGTGCCGGCGATGT
>JAPKCN010000231.1 GCA_028822945.1 Porticoccaceae bacterium
TGGAAATGTATTGCTAGTGGTAAAACGTCTCCCTTGCTAATTGCCCCGATCAAAGGTGCCGCACTTGCTGCCGGTATGGACGGACAACTAACCAGCCTGGAACAACTGGTGAATCTCTGTGGGCTTGTCTACCAAGGACGTAACGACATCGACGATATTGTTCCTTCCAGTCACCGCTCGAGCGACCTCGACGGCCGTAAACCCAATCTAGTTATCAGCTTATTTAGTGACAGCGACGTAGGAAATAATGATTTCCTTGCTTGGTACCGCTCTGACAACACCTCGCGGGTCGGAAATTGGCAGCGCCGTATTGCGGCTAGCGATGCAATTTTTCAAGCTCATCACTCGATAGAGTACTGGCTCGAAAAGGCTATTCAATTAGTACCAATAATCCCCGACCAACTCCAAGACGTGGCCCATGCATTAATCATTTCAGTTCAGCACAGAGCAGTAGTGAAACAACAAGGGCAGATCGCTTGACTCGAGATTTACCGGTTGGAAAGAATCAACACGCAATTGTAATAGGGGCTGGATTTGCTGGTATTGCAACCGCACTCAGATTACGTGCTCTGGGTTATCGCGTAACCCTTACCGAGCGCCTAGACAGTATCGGTGGGCGTGCGCAGGTATTTGAGCGCGGCGGCTACCGCCACGACGCCGGACCTACAGTGATCACTGCGCCGTTTTTATTTGACGAGCTGTTTGAGCTGTTCGATGAAAAACTTACCGATCACCTTGAGTTTGTTCCCCTAGATCCGTTTTATCGGTTCCATTTTTCTGATGGTAGTCAATTCGATTATCGCGCCTCGATTGAAGATACCCTTACCGAAATTCGACGTTTTAGTGCAGACGATGCCGACGGATATTTAAAGCTACTTGCGCAATCCAAAGAAGTCTACGACATCGGCTTTAAAAAGCTCGTTCATCGGCCATTCACGCGTGTTTGGGATATGCTCAAGCAAGTTCCTGCGCTAATTGCACTGCGCTGCTATAGAACCGTATCACAGATGGTCAATAGCAACTTGAAACACCCACTGATGCGCCAGGCATTTTCTATTCATCCACTACTAGTGGGCGGTAATCCGTTTAATACAACGGCTATTTATTCTCTCATCCACTATCTCGAGCGTCGCTGGGGTGTATTCTTCTGTATGGGCGGTACTGGCAAGTTGGTCGAAGAGCTTCGGCAACTCATGTTACGCCAAGATATCAGCATTTTAACCGGCGCCGATATCGAAGAGATCACGCAGTCGAACGGCTGCGCAAATGGTGTACAACTGACCAATGGTGAATCTATCGAGGCCGATCTGGTGGTGTTTGCCGGCGATCCGGCGACCTGTTATCAAGAGCTATTAAAGAGTGCCAAGAAACCCTCGATAGCGAGCATGCCAGGATTACCAAAGCATTATTCTATGGGTTTGTATGTGCTCTATTTCGGTACTAAAAAACTCTATCCGGAGATTGCTCACCACAGCATTTGGATGGGCCCACGCTTCCGTGAACACCTCGCCGATATTTTTGATCGTAAGCATCTCGCCGATGACTTTTCACTGTACTTGCATCGCCCGACTGCCACAGATGTAAGTTTTGCACCCGATGGCTGCGAGTCATTTTATGTGCTCTGCCCGGTGCCCAATTTACAGGGTAACGTCGATTGGTCGACCCAGGCGGAAAAATTGCGCGACCAGATCCTAAGTGCTCTTGAGTCGACCATCTTACCCGGCCTTAGCGACGTCATCGAAGAAGTGTTTTGGATGACCCCAGAAGACTTCGCCAGCGATTACCGCTCGATGCATGGAGCCGGCTTTTCAATAGCACCTCGGCTCACCCAGTCGGCATATTTTCGCTACCACAATCGCGATGCGGCAGTTAAAAACCTCTACTTCGTAGGTGCCGGCACTCATCCGGGAGCAGGACTGCCCGGCGTAGTCAGTTCGGCAAAGGTTGTCCAGGAACTTCTAACTGGCGTCGAGGTCGGCTCTGGCGGCTAAAGCATGACTGATGATGTAGCGCGCAAAGTTCTCGCCCGCCACGGTAAGTCTTTTTATTGGGCCAGTTTTTTTCTTGGTGACGAGTGCACCGATAATGCCGCTCAACTGTATCAATTCTGTCGCTTTGTCGATGACTTAGCAGATGGCGATGCCGCCGACAAAGAATCCCGCTTAAAGCTCGTTCAAGATTGCCTCAAGGGCGCCGAAAACGCCTGCGAAATCGAGGTCATGGGGTTTATGCAACTGGCCCTAGCAAATGATATTCCAATGGCAGCAGCCAGCGAATTAGTTGGCGGAATGTTGGCCGATCAAATGCCAGCGCGGTTTACTGACACGCGAGAATTATTGCGCTACTGTCATGCAGTCGCCGGCACAGTCGGGCTCATGATGTGTCGTATCCTCAACTGTCGGCAAGCACGAGCGGAAAGCTTTGCGATCGATCTCGGCGTCGCTATGCAACTGACTAATATTGCCCGCGACGTGCTCGAGGACGCAAATATGGGCCGCCGCTATATCCCATCCGAGTGGCTCGATTTGAGCGATACTCAATTATCGCCCGAAAACTGGAGCGACGCATCACCTGAAATGCGCGTCGAGATAGCGTCGGCCACCCGCAAGCTGCTAGAACTTGCCGAGACCTACTACGCTAGCGCCATGATAGGTATCCATCTACTGCCGTTTAAGGCTCGTTTGTCAATTGCCATTGCGTTGCGCGTCTATCGGCATATTGGCTACCAGTTACAGGCCCGCAACTACGCTTGGTGGCGGGGCCGTGTTATGGTCTCTACACTTCATAAGGTGGGTTTGTCTGTGCTCGGCGCTGCTGCGCTATTGCCACGGCGGGTGCCACCTCATTGCACAGAGCTTCACCATCCACTGAGAGGTCTTGCCGGTGTCGACAGCGATTGATGTAGCCATTATTGGCGGCGGTAGTGCTGGCATGAGTTTGGCCGCCA
>JAPKCN010000047.1 GCA_028822945.1 Porticoccaceae bacterium
ACCTGAGACTAATTATTTGACTGCGCTGACTTTTTCACAACGGCCGGTGCCGAGAATTTCAAAATAACAGCTGTAAAGTAGGCCATTATAATTAACTACATAGGTGTGCGATCGTCCGTCAGGGCCTTCACCTGTGCTAATAATATCGCCTTGGATAACAATTTCGGCAAGAATATTATGCGCCCTCTGAGCGCTTTGAGCGGCCATTTTATCGACGCGTTCGCGCTCGGGCTTCTCTACCCACTGTTTATAAAGTTGAGAGCCTTTACCCGGTTCGACCGCGCTACACACTGCGGCTAAAAAAGTACTTAGTATTAGTAACGTTCGCATAACGCCGCCCTTTTAAAGCTTCCCATCAAATGATGTATTAAGTTATACATTGAACTCATTTAGCCTTCGATGACTGGCTGGACTGAGATCGCCGATCGTAAACCAGTGCCTTGATCATCGACACCGTCATCAGCGCCATCACCAGCGAAAACGGCAAAGCGCCAATAATCATCACTGAACGCAGGGCATCCATGCCGCCAGCCGCCAGCAATACACCAACCAACAGCGCGAACATCAAACCCCAGATAACAACGTGAACGCCGCGCTTTTGGCTCTGATCGCCGCCCGATGCCAAGGTATTAATAATTAAGATCCCAGAATCTGCAGAAGTGATTAAAAATGTCAGTAGCAACGTCACCACAACCACCGATAGCGCCACCGCCATTTCTGGCGACAGCATTAGATTAATAGTTGTGAATAGTTGTGCCGAAATATCTGCATTGACAATAGCGCCTTGGGCTACACCCGTAAGTTCAAGGTTGATCGCAGTGGCTCCGATAAATGTGAACCAAGTAAGACAGATTAAAGAGGGAATGATCATAGCGCCAAGTACATATTCACGCACCGTTCGACCGCGGGACACACGAGCCAAAAATAGCCCTACGAATGGTGCAAAGGCGATCCACCAGGCCCAGTAAAAGATATTCCAGGCACCCTGCCAATCGCGCAGTGCTTCGCCAACCTCAGTTTCAGGGCTGTTCCACACAGTCGTCGACATGCTCGGCAATGCTATAAGGTAATCCCAGATGGCGAAGCCAAAGCTCTCCACCGCAAAAGCAGTCGCGCCAAAAAGAACAAAAAATAAGATCAAAAAAATCGATAGCCCCATATTGATATTTGAGAGCCACTTAATCCCGCGCTGCAATCCGGACATTGCCGAGACGCAAGACGCGCTAACAATTACCACAAGCCCACTTACCTGGGCCATAAGAGTAGGCTTTCCTCCCTCATCGACGATCCATGCAAAGCCACTGATATTAAAAATTCCCGAGGCAAATTGTGAAACGCCATAGCCAATAGTCACTCCTAGGCCAATCAAGGTGGCTAGAATGGCGGCAATATCGACCAAACTACCCGCCCATCCCGACATGGCATTCCCAAACAATGGCTGCAGACCGGAGCGAATAGTCAGCGGCAAGCCCCGCGCATAACTCAAATAACCGAGTGATATACCAATCACTCCGTAGCACGCCCATGGGGTCAGGCCATAATGCAGTAGAGCCCATTTATAGGCGTTACGCACATTGTCGGCATCCATAGGCGTGCTGATACCGCGAATTGTGTCAGGATTTGATGCAAAGTGAAAAATTGGCTCAGCGGTCGAATAGGTGAGCATACCAATGCCAATACCGGCACCAAACATCATCGACAGCCAAGTAAACATAGAGAACTCAGGACTGTCGCCCTCGCGCCCCAGAACCACAGCTCCGGTGCGCGGCCACAGTGCCAAACCCAGGCAGGCGACCGTAAAAAAAGCCGTGACATAAACATACCACCCGCCAAACGATGAAATCGACCAGTTTTGTATACTCAAAAGCTGCTCGCCGGCGCGTTCCGGGGACGCCCCAACCCAAAGTATTAGGGCGACAATGACGACTTTCGGGATAGCGGCCACGGCGACGTTAAAACCGCGGTAAAAACCCCTTTTTGCAGTATTAATCGACACAGAATCATCGTTTATCTGGTGCACTAAAAGCCCTCGTTTAACTATTAATTGACCAGCTTAAAACCGTTAGCCGGACGTACTTATAGAACTTCATAATATGTGTCTTTCGAAGATCTTTCTATCGATGACGTTCCTTACCATAGCGTTTTTAAAGCACTATTGCCACTCGCCGGACCACCACCACCTGTGCGCTCAACTGTTGCTCAGGCGCGACTGGGTAAAACCAAAACGCCCGGTGGTTTAAACTCATAAACCATACAATTTTAGGCCGTTACAAAACAGCAGAAGCGAACACTGGAAAGTAGAAGTGTCCTTATTTCAGCCTCTACGCAAACCCAATAAACTTATTATTGAGTATAGTTTTTGACCATATTAATCCCATGAAATTGATTAGTTCGTACGGCGCAGCAGTCTATTTATTTTTATCCTGCTAGTATTAACAGAATTGTTTACAATGATGTTAGTAAATAATTAAAAAAGTAACTGTAGTGAATTCATCACTCGGACTGAGTTCGCCCATAAACAACGCCCACCGAGACGATTTGTAAGAAACCAACGAGTTGTACTCGATAAAATCTGGTGTTATAGTTAACTAATACACCAATATACATGGATCCTTTGCAAGGTAAAAGTTTATGTGGACTCCAGATTCCCATCCGAAATTATTACCTAGGATTTCGTCAGCACTTGGAATCAATAAACTATCGACACGCAGAGTTTAGATCGGACGCTGTGCGATCAATCAAACGTCGTTTAAAATAACTGTTACCGCACTGCTGGGAGATTCTTAATGAATCCGCGCATCAAAAGGTCGCTTGCGCCAATTGCCGTCATTATCGCTGGAATCGGCGTGTATCAGCTGCTGGCCGAGCTAAAACCGCAACCAGAAAAATCTACCGAAGCGCGCAGAGCAATCAGTGTATCAGTGGAAACGGCAACAATATCCACCGTCTACACGTCAGTTACCAGCCAGGGTGAAGTAAGGGCTAAAACTCATGTCGATATTATCGCAGAGGTTGCCGGCAGAGTGATTGAGGTGTCGAGCGAGTTTATCGAGGGCGGGAGGGTGCGACCGAATACACCGCTAGTATCGATTGAACAGACCGATTATACAGCTGCAGTGATGACCGCTAAGGCGAGATTGGCGACGGCAAAGGTGATCATGATGCAGGCCGATGCGGATGCCGATGTGGCACGCTACCAGTTGCGCAACGAATCAAAACCCTCCGATCTAGCCTTAAAAAAACCGCAGGTTGCAGAGGCGCAAGCCAATCTAGGAGCTGCCGAGGCGGACCTGACGCGCGCGCGTCTAAATCTTGCGCGCACGCACATTGGCTTGCCATTTAGCGGCCGCGTCACCGACACCTCTGTGGCTCTCGGTCAATATGTCAGTCCCGGTAGTCTGATCGGCCGTGCCTTTGCCGACGACATGGTGGAACTTCGCCTGCCGTTAAATGAGTCACAGATGGCGATTCTCGATTTACCAGTGGGTTTTACCGCCGCGGTCGACAACGGGCCGACCATCGACATCTCGGCGACTCTCGCCGGACGCAAACATCAATGGTTCGGACGTCTAAAACGACTAGATGCCGCCATAGACCCGTCTACGCGGATGTTATTTGCCACAGCACAGGTGCAAGACCCTTACGGCAAAGGTGCCGCTATGACCGGTATGCCGCTTGCCGTGGGGCTATTTGTGAGCGTTAAAATTACCGGCCCTACACTTGAAAATGTGTTGGTGATATCGCCCTCTGCACTGCGTGCTGGCAATCTCGTCTATGTGCTAAATCAAGATCAAAAGCTAGAGATAAAGACCGTGGATGTGTCCTACAGTGACGCTAAAAAGGTAGTCGTAAGCTCTGGCTTGGCGACCGGTGATATGGTGATCCAGTCATCAATCCGCAATGCTGTCGAGGGTATGCCCCTAGAAATTATTTCACCTGACCAGCCGCCGACCCCAGAAGGCAACAGTACGATGTCGAGCGAGGATTAACATATGCGTTCGATAATAAACTGGTGGGTCGTCAATCCGGTAGCAGCCAACTTACTCATGATCGGCATTATACTCGCCGGCGCGCTCGGTTTTATAGCCATGGAGCGCGAGGCATTTCCAGTATTCAAAGACAATGTAGTGAATATTTCCGTGGCCTGGCCCGGCGCGGCGCCCCAGGAGGTAGAGGAACAAATCGTTTTTCGAATTGAGGAGGCGTTAAGGAATATTGGCTCGATAAAGCGCATCTATTCAACTGCCTCAGAGAGTTTTGCCAATATCGACGTAAGAAGTAAGCCAAGCGTCGATATTGAAACCTTTGTCAGTGATATTAAAAACGCCGTTGACGGGGTAAATTCGCTGCCGAGAGATATTGAAAGACCCGTTGTCCGGCGAACGATTTATCGCTCGTCCATCATGGAAATTGCCGTGTATGGCGATCAACCAGAGCGACGTCTAGCGAGACTAACAGGTACCTTGCGCGACGAAATTGCCGCGCTACCGTATGTGTCGATTGTTCGATTAATGATTGACCGTCGCGAACAGGTCACTATCGAGGTGTCCGAAAACGCCATGCAACGATACGCAGTTACATTCTCCCAGGTGGCGAGCGCGATTCGCAACAACTCCGTCAACCTTTCGTCCGGTAGCCTGCAAACCGAAACTGGCACCGTCCGACTTAGAGCGCGCAATCTAGCCGATACAGAAATCGATTTTAAAAGTATTATTATCGTGCAAAACCCAGACGGCAGCAGCATCCGAGTTGGCGACGTAGCGCTGGTAACAGACGGTTTTGAGGACGACGATCTGATCGCCAAAGTCGGTGGCGAGCGCGCAGGCCTGATTGAGATCCTCGCAACCGACAACATGCAGGTCGTCAAGTTGTCGGACGCCGTGCGCGCTTGGATGACAGAGCGCGAGAAGACTCTGCCGACCGGCGTGAGTCTGACCCTATGGAGCGATGATGCGGATATTTATAAGGCGCGTATGACAACTATTAGCAAGTCAGCCTTTCTTGGCTTGTTGTTGGTATTTTTGGTGCTAATCCTAACACTCAGACCGATGGTTGCCCTGTGGGTAACCGTCGGAATCGGCGTCGCATTCATGGGGACATTTGCGCTACTCCCGGCGAATGACGTGTCGCTCAATGTACTGTCCACCTTCGCATTTTTGCTCGTTTTGGGCATCGTGGTCGACGACGCGATCGTCGTAGGTGAGAGTATCCACGAGCAGACAAAGCTACTGGGCGGTGGTATACAAGGTGCAGTCGAGGGCGCTATGGCGGTCTCCAAACCAGTATTTTTTGCGGTTCTCACTACCATGATCGCGTTCGCACCCTGGTTCTTTTTATCAGGCAGCGAAGTGCAGGTCGTCAAGCAGCTATCAATTGTGATCACAATAGCGTTGAGTATTTCTCTGATCGAGGCCTTTTTTATCTTACCTGCACATCTGCGAAACCTCCGTCCCCGAGAGCATATGGGACGCTTAGCCAGATTACAAAATGATATCGCCGAGAGCGTCACACGCTTTGCCGATAGTCACTACCGGCGATGGGTGGGGCGCGCAGTTAAAAATCGGTACACCACCACAGCGATCTTTGTCAGTGGATTCATTATCAGTTTGGGTTTACTCAATAACGGCTGGGTTAAAGCGAATTTTATGCCCGAGGTAGAAAGTACAGAAATATGGATTGATGTCGACCTACCAATCGGCACACCGTATGCACGTTCACTTGCGGTAATGCAACAACTCGAGGACGCCGAACTCCAGTTGATCGCCGAAGTAGAGGCTCAGGCGCGAGCAAATGGCAGCTCAGATCAACTGATTGACGGCTGGTTTAGTCTCGCCGAACGCGACGGCGTTTATGCGGGTGTTAAGCTGGTGCCGCCGGAGACGCGTGAATTGTCTACCGCTGAGGTGGTAAAACGGTTCCGCGAGCTGGTTGGCGAGATACCCGAGGCCGATCGAATCCAGTTTTTTTGGACCCTTTCCGACAACAGTCCGCAACTCAGTTATTTACTTCGCCACCAAGACATGGACGTACTCAAGGCAGCCAGCGGCGAATTGCAAGCGCACCTAGCGAGCTACGACGGGACCTTTTTTACCCGCGACAACCTTCGAGGTGAAATCGATGAACTGCATATAGCACTGCTGCCTGGCGCTGAAAAACTCGGTATAACACTAGCCGAAATATCCTTTCAGATCCGACAGGCTTATTATGGCGAGGAGGTGCAGAGGCTCCCTCGCGAGAACGGCGACGTCAAAGTTATGGTGCGCTACCCCAAGGCCCAGCGCAACAATCTAAAAAGCCTCAGCAATTTCAAAATTAAAACCAACGATGGTCGCGAGTTACCCCTCATGTCAGTTGTCGAGTTGACACTCGCTAGTGGGGTGCAGCGGATACAGCGCCGCGATGGACTGCGCATGGCGCGCGTATCGGCCAGGGTCGACGACGATCGCAGCGACGACATCGACAGCGAGGTAACAGAGTCTTTTCTAGATGATTTTGCCGCGCGCTATCCCGGCTTATCCGTAGATAAAAGCGGTCGGCTAGAATCTGAAGCCGAGTTTTTTAGCGAAGTTGGAGCGCTCTACCAAATCGCCTTTTTCTCTATGTACGCGCTGATCGCAATTGCCTTTGGCTCCTACTTTCTGCCGCTACTGGTGATGACCGCAATCCCCTTTTCGTTTATGGGGGCCATCTATGGTCACCTTTTCTTTGGCATGTCGATGTCGATCTATTCCTATTTTGGTATAGGCGCCGCCGCTGGCGTGGTGGTCAATGACAACCTGGTGCTAGTCGACCGTATCGGCAAACTTCGCAATCAGGGTCAAGCGATTCAGGCTGCCGTCATAGAGTCTACGGTGCAACGTTTTCGGCCGATATTACTGACCTCGGTCACCACCTTTGTCGGTTTAATGCCACTGATGGCTGAGCGCTCCATCGATGCCGCATTTTTAAAACCGGCTGGTTTGGCGTTGTCATTTGGGGTGTTGTTTGCGCTGTTTGTGACGTTATTATTAGTCCCATCCCTGTATGCAATCGGTGAGGATCTAAAAAATAGTTATAGCGCGCAAAAAAACTGCATTAAGGAGTTCTTTAGTTGATGAAAATTGGTGTTGCAGGGAGAGGCGAAGAGGGCAACGATGATAAGATATCTAGCAGAGTGTTTGCAAAGCGACCGCCTCTGGTTTGCGAAAACCCAAAAAAATGCTCCCCAGCAAGTCCTATGGGGGTCTGTGGTTTGAACCTAAACCAAGCAGGCAACCACGCCGGACTCCCGGCATAGTTGCTGTCTCTCCGCGGTTACTCTTCGAAACCCTGAACCGCCTTGATCTCTAAATAATCGACAAACCCATGACTACCCCATTCGCGGCCGTTGCCGGACTGTTTGAAACCACCAAAGGGCACACCAAAGCCGCCAAAAGCACCATTAATGTGCACGTTACCGGCACGAATCTTCGACGCAACCCGCCGTGCGTGTGCGAGATCGCCACTCTGGACATAGCCGGCGAGACCATAGGGCGTATCGTTGGCTATCGCGATCGCTTGCTCTTCAGTATCGTAAGGGATCATCGTCAAGACCGGCCCAAAAATTTCCTCACGGGCAATCGTCATGTCGTTATTGGCCTCGGAAAATACCGTGGGCCGCACATAGTAACCGCGCTCTAATCCAGCCGGGCGCCCGACACCGCCGACGACCAGCTTAGCCCCCTCTTCGATACCCTTTTCGATCAGCCCCTGAATTTTATCAAACTGTACCTGTGAGACCACCGGCCCCATCGTCGTATCAGCTCGACTGGGATCGCCGACGACCACAGATTTGCTGACTTCGGCGGCAATTGCCTCGGCCTGCGCCAATTTGGCAGCCGGCACCAACATACGCGACGGTGCGTTGCACGACTGGCCGGTATTATTGTACATACTCATAACGCCAGCTGTCACAGCAGTGTCGAGGTCGGCGTCATCGAGAATAATATTTGGCGACTTGCCACCCAGCTCAAGGGTCACCCGTTTGACCGTCGAGGCGGCGTTTTTGGATACCAAAGCACCTGCGCGGGTGGAGCCAGTAAACGACATCATGTCGATGTCGCGGTGCTGCGATAGCGCGGTGCCAACCCCCGGCCCATCGCCATTGAGCATATTAAACACGCCAGCGGGGACACCGGCCTGATGCATAATCTCGGCGAAAATATAACCCGACAGCGGTGCGACTTCACTCGGCTTGAGAACCATAGTACAGCCTACCGCTAGCGCCGGTGCCACCTTGCAGGCGATTTGGTTAGCCGGCCAGTTCCACGGCGTAATTAGCCCACAGACACCGATCGGCTCTTTGAAAATACGGTTTTGACCGAGCTCTTCCTCAAATTGGTAATCTTTTAGGACCGCTGCAGCCTCTTTCAGATGCGCTAAGCCGGTATAGGCCTGAGCCGCACTCGCGAGGCTCTGCGGTGCACCCATCTCCTCGCAGATGGCCTCGGCAATATCGGCATAACGGCTTTGGTAGGCTGCGGCACAGGACTCCAGCAATTCAATCCGCTCCTGGCGACTGGTTTGACTAAAACTGGCAAAGGCAGCACGCGCCGCGGCCACCGCGCGATCGACATCGGCCTCGGAACCCAGGGAAATACTCGCACAAACCCGTTCGGTTGCCGGATTTAAGACATCCAGGGTGTGGGGTGTGATGGGGTCGATCCACTCGCCATTAATATAAAATTGTTGGTACTCTCGCATAAAATTCTCCCGTTCTGCGCTGTTATCTAAGTGATGTTTGTTAGGCTGAGAGCAAACACCATCGTGGCTATAACATTGAAATCTAACCGTGGCGAAAATACTCAATTAACTCTCTTGCTACGACAATACGTTAGCGCAGTTTAGCCTTAATAACCACTGTCATAATAGTCAGCAGTAGACTTAAAAACACTCACGTTACTAGGCCGTCACCGATATACGCAACGAATTAGGGAACCACCACACGGCTGGCAAATATCTCAACTAGGGCAAGTCAGGCTGGTTCAAAATAACCTAAAGTGTAGGCAATCGGTTTTGAGGGTGAGTTGAGTAAAGGCGAGGCCAACATAGCTGTTGATAATGTCAGCCGGTCGATTAACTAAAGATATTGGCGTTCACTGATTTGGAGAGCTAAGCATCTAAAAAAGGCACTTTATAGAGGCCTAATAGACCGCACAGAGGAGACACTTAAAAAGACGACAGACTTGAGGTTACAAAGATGAAACAGATAAAACAAACAGCCCTGATCGAACATGGGCAATTCTGCCGCAGAGACTTTTCCGGAGGATCGCGGTAATGCGGGTAGCGACCCCGGCAATCGCCAATATCATACTTATCTAAACATTATTTTTGTCAAAAAACTCTCCATAAAGCGACCATCTATTGCCTTTATGCCGTCACAGATGCATAGTTGGAAGTAACTTCCGAATCGCATCTGAGTCGTGTAGAGTACCTGTCAGACGGGCTTGTCACCCGACTGATGGCATACCATATAACGCCAACGCCAGTTACTCAAAATACCCTTTCCCGATTAAGGAGGATGACAGTGCATAACCCCTTTTTGTTGCTCATCTCGCTTACACTAGGAGTGTTTTGCACTGACGGATGGACTCAGGAACTGGCATATAACGTCAATGGCTACAGCGGCAACGTTTATGTTTACGGTGAGTTGACTGGCGATCTAGAAGACACCGCAGTCGAGGGCTACGTGTTTGACGAAGACGGCAATGGCGCTTATTTTACCGGTGACTGGATCGGTAATGGTGAGTTTGAAGGCTACGACGAAGAGCACAATTTTTACCAGTTAGAACTCGAGCTTGAAGACGAATAAGAGAGACCCTACGCCGGTATCTAAATCAAGCGAGAGTAGGCGATCTAGTTAGCTTTTGATGCTGCGAGCATCTACGCGCGATTGTCATTCAACTTCGTGTAATTGTTGGAAATCGGCTCACCGTCCGATCTACGAAAAACGCTCAAGGGAGTGTGCAGCAACTTGCGCACACACCCCCCAGCTCAACAAAAACTCTAATTTTTATTGAGTTGTCTCGTCGAACCGGCGCTCCATATCATCCATGCGTTGCATCATCATTTGCTCCATATTCATGATCCGCTCCATGATCATGCCTTCCATGTCGGGATTGCCACCGCCTTGCTCATCCATACGGCGCTGCATATCATCCATCCGCTCCATCGCCATTTGCTCTACATTTTGGATACGTGACTCCATATTTTCTATGCGTCCCGGATTGGCTCCAGATTCTTCCATGCGCTGGTAGATATCACCAAAGCGTTCCTCAAGCATACCGTTCGTTTCATCAGCTCTGAGATCAGTATGTCCGCGGTTTTCGTCAAGACGCTCCATCACCATCTGTTCCATATCGGGATTGCTACCACCCTGTTCGTCCATACGCCGCTGCATATCATCCATGCGCTCCATCGCCATGCGCTCCATGTTATCTATGCGCTCCATCACCATCTGTTGCATATCAGGATTATCGCCACCGCCTTCGCTCATCCGCCGCTCGAGATCATCGAGACGCTCCATGCCCATGCGCTCCATTTCGTCCATACGCTGCATGATCATATCCATCATCTGCGGATCCATACCCGGGGCCATGGTATCCATCGACGACGGATCGTAACCGTCCATATTGTCTTCCCCCATGTCTGCTTCTTGTGCAACAGCGAGGTTTATTGATAGCGCGCCGAGCGACGCCAGTACTAATTTCAAATAGGTTTTCATCGCAAATTCCTCTTAGTTTCGAAAATTTAGTTGTACATTTATAATTGTTGAGTATTACTTTTTGCTAGCAAAGTGTCCATAAATTCACCAGAAATCATCGAGTATTCTCTC
>JAPKCN010000232.1 GCA_028822945.1 Porticoccaceae bacterium
CGACCCTAGAACTAAAATCTAACTTGCTCGCAACGGTTAAGCAGGGCACGGTTAGCTGTGTTGCGCAGTGTTTACATGCGGGGCGCACAACTCAGGTCTGGGAGTGCCGTGTGATGTCTGAAGATACGTCAAAGTTGCTCGCCAAATTTACCTGCACGCAACTTATTTTATACCCAAGATGATCCGCTGCTGATTAATTTGTCCGTCGCTTGACCGCGTTTTTAGCTCGGCGGTCATGATGACTGGCGCTAAAACCACCTTCCATAAATTTACCATACACCGGTCTGGATGAGCGCAGTGCTGCTTTTACTCTGCGTATTAGTGATCGCCTGTCGTGAATTGGCAGACCACACAGGTACGTTGCAGATTCAGACGCAGCGAAGCCTATTGATGATGAGCATTTTGATTACGCGCAGGTTCGGGTCTAAGCTTTTTAAAACCAGCCGATTAAAACTTCGTGGGATTAGAAATATTTGCCATTTTAATGGTCAATATGGCTAGTTTTTGGATCTTAGATCACTGCCGTTGGCGAAGATTTTTTGCGCCTGAATTTACCATACCAATATGGATAGTTATTATTGCGACAGTGGTCTTGACGGAAGCCTTAACCGCGAGAAAAAATCTGAATATTAGAAATGGGTGCCAGTGGTGTATGGATAATTCTCAATCCAAGGTTCGAGATATTGCAACCGATTGCGCTAGTGATCCTGGTTGACGCTCTTCGTTGCTCAGCGGTTCACGTTGCGACAAAACCAAAGGCCGGCACCGAGCACCCGCTGACGGCGTTATTTTATATGCGCCTGATACAATCATTAATCGGTGTGCTGTTGAATTTCGATTTCTGGGGTGCGCTGGCCATTGAGTTTTGGTTGGGCTTGGTCAGCGATATGGCGTTTACTTGCCACTACTGTATTGCGCATGCTATGCGATCGGCAGACTCTGGGGTGACAGCCACGCTCGACTTTTTACGTTTGTGGCTAATTATCGTGGCCGGTGTTTTCGGCTATAACGACTCTTTTGAGTTTTTTGTTGATAGGTGCTGCGCTTATGTTTTCAGGGAATCTAATCAATTTGCACGTTCCTCGGGCACCCTGAGCACAGTCGACTAGTTGATACGAGTAGTTTTTGAAAATAGGGCATGTAGCTCTTTAAATGCATTTAGGCAACGCCCTCAAGTGCTTTGACTTCGCTGCGACCAAATGCCGTGAGTAAGGCTTGAAGGGCTGCTGCACTGGAATCTTCGGCTATTGCCACCGCACAATAATCGACGCCATCCACACTCATTTGTATACACGCCTGCGCCTTCGCATCGGTACCCTCACCCAAAGCGTGTTGATCGAAATGACCGATTTTAATGTTGCAGTCATAGCATTGATTGAGAGCGCTGCAAAGTGCTTCTAGGGCGCCTGCTCCGTGTCCCTGAAGGGTTAACGAGCCGATCACAAACTGCGCTTCCACCTGCTGGAGGTAGTGCGTCAATTGGTAGTTATTTAGCTGCCAGCGACCGTCCACGTCGATAAAATGGCGATCAAAAAGCTGTTTAATATTGCTCGGCGATATTTCCATACCGCTTTCTTCGACCGCCGTCTGCACGATTCCACTGACGTAGCTATGCATCCACTTCGGCAATTCGATACCGTAGTCACGCTCGAGCACCAAAGCCACTCCACCCTTGCCGCTCTGGCTATTGATGCGAACGACAGCTTCATATTGGCGACCTATATCTCTTGGATCGATAGGCAAATATGCGACGTCCCAGTGCGCTTGCTGTTGATCTTTGTGGTACTGCATGGACTTTCTAATCGCGTCCTGGTGACTGCCCGAAAACGCTGTATAAACCAATTCTCCCGCCCATGGGTGGCGAGGTGCTATGTCGATATCCGTACAACCCTCGACCACATCAATAATTTCAATGATGTTGGATAAGTCAAGTTGTGGGTCGATACCCTGCGAGTAGAGATTCATTGCCATGGTAATTATATCCATATTGCCAGTTCGCTCTCCATTACCAAGCAGCGTCCCCTCGATGCGATCAGCGCCGGCAAATATGCCCAACTCGGCAGCAGCTACGCCGCACCCACGGTCATTGTGGGTATGTAGGCTAATAACGACCTGATCGCGCTGTGCTAGGTGGCGGCAAAAGTACTCAATTTGATCGGCAAATATGTTCGGCGTTGACATTTCTACGGTAGCCGGCAGGTTAATGATTACGCTGCGGCCGTTTTCAGGCATCCACTCGGCGATCACCGCATCGCACACATCGACTGCATGCTCGAGTTCAGTGCCGGTAAAACTTTCCGGGGAATATTGAAATACCCACTCGGTGTCTGGGTAACGCATAGCGCTCTCACGCACCCATTTTGCCCCTTGGACGGCTATCTCAATAATACCATCGGGGTCTAATTTGAATACCTGCTCACGTTGCACGGTCGAGGTCGAGTTGTACACGTGCACAATTGCGCGCTTGGCGCCCTGCAGCGATTCATAGGTACGCTCGATCAGTTCCTTCCGCGCTTGCGTCAAGACTTGCAGGGTTACGTCGTTAGGAACGCGCTGTTCGGTGATTAATTTGCGCACAAAATCGAAGTCGGGTTGAGATGCAGACGGAAAACCAATTTCGATTTCTTTGAAGCCCAGCTTAACCAGCAACTCAAACATGCGGGTTTTCTGTTCAACATTCATCGGATTAACCAAAGCCTGATTACCATCTCTCAGGTCGACGCTGCACCAGATAGGCGCTTTGGTCATGGTTTTGTCGGGCCAAGTGCGGTCACTTAAAGCAATCGGTGCGAATGGAATATATTTAGAGTGATCAAACATAGTAATTCCTGTGATAAAATATCAAACACCTTAACTGCTTCATAGTATATATTCGTAAAAGCGCAATAAATGATTTATTTTTTAAATAAATTCAAATATTTATCAAAATAAT
>JAPKCN010000233.1 GCA_028822945.1 Porticoccaceae bacterium
GTCTTAGCATAGCGCACCACCAAATCGGTAATGCCATCGCCATTGATATCCTGTAAATCCTCCAACTCACGGTACGCCATAGCACTCTGATCTGGCTCTTCACCCCAAGCATCGCGCTGATACCACCAGGGTCGAGCATGCACCGAAGGCGGCAAAAAAACACTTTCAGAGGCACCAATAAAAGTGCCATCAACGCTCTGCAAATAGACTTCTAAATGGCCATCATGCGCCCTGAGTAGATCCTTGCGGCCGTCCATATTGCTATCGACAGCAAATACTCGGGCCCCGCTGTAGGAGACTCCCTGGGGTTCGAACAGCAAATCTGGCTTAATCGGCAATTTCACCAATCGGCTTTCTGCTCCAAGATTCATCACTAGCGAAAGATCATGTAAGCCGTCGATGACTACCTCAGGGTGCGGATTGCCGTCGAGATGGCGCAGTAGTGACGCGCGCCGAAGATAGGGTACCGGCGCCTGCTGGGCTAGTGAATCAATCTCGGCGACCGCCTCTAATGCGTCGGCGACGGTTGGCTGCGAGTCAACAAAAAGAGCCTCAGGACGGAGCCTGTAGAGTATTTTATGGGACAAAAATACCGCGCTGGCGAGAGTGCCATCGGACGGCGCATAGACATCAAATAGGTAGATATCATCGGGCAGCGCAACCGTCGCATGCAATCGGTAATCCGGCGCCAGTGTTGCAGCATCTCGGGGTGTTAATTGGGTACTTAGTTGGGATTCCTGCGCCTCGGGCCGAGCTCCTCGTTGCCTGACCTCTGCTCCCTGTTGAGCGACTTGGGCATAAAGTGCGAGGTATTTCTGCCGATCGTCATCGACGCCCAGAACCAATATTTCGCGGCCGGGGTTGGCCAACAACTCGGCAACTATCAATGGATGGGTAATCTTAAACGGCGCCTGCAAACGCTGTTCGAGAAAGTCGAAATCAGCAGCAGTTACCGGCGAACTAAAGCAAGTTACTATTACAATAATTCTCGTCGCCAATGCGGCCAGTAAGGGCCTTAGTCTCGAGGTCGCTGCGTCCATGTTATAACTCCATATTCGCGCACAAAGGCGGGCCTTACTGATCAGTGTCCCTGAGATTTTTGGACTTTGAAAACCGCTCCATTACGCCGCACACTCGTTCCTCACCAGCACACTATTAACTCAAAATACGTCTCGTTGTCGCGCTCCCCGCCCAGCTCGCTCCCTAGTTCGGCACGCGCGTCTGAAACGTGGCTTGTGTGCGTCGGATTAACCCAAGCGTCTGTTGGCCCTAGCCAGTGCTGCGCTAGGGCAGTCCCAGGACGGTAAATACGACTGCCGCAAGCGACTTAATCCTCGGTGCGCTCCGGCAGTAGGATACTAAGGCTTTGGAGGGTCTGGGGTCCGACCAAGCGATGGCGTAATTCGCCGTGTTGATCGATCACCAGCGTCTCCGGTAACACATCAGTCTTAGCCAGGTTCCAACGTGCTCGCGGATCCTCCAATAATGTTTGAAAATCGACCCCCAAGCGCTCCATCTGCTGAGTCAATTCAGTGCCGACGACCCCATCATAATTAACGCCGACAAGTACCATGCGATCGGCATTATCGATCGCAAGCTGGTTGAGTTCCGGAATTTCTTTACGGCACGGAGCACACCATACCGCCCAATAATTGATTATTACCCAGCGTGCGTCAGCGCTGTCAAAAACCACCGACCCGCCACCGTGCAACGGATATTCGGGGTCTTTGCCACACCCCGCCAACAACAGTGTTGCCAGCGCTGCGAGCGCTGCCCATCGTTTGTAATATATTTGCATGCTATCCCCATAATCTAACTGGTCGTGGTAAGTTATATATCGCTTTTGGTGACTCGCTGGTTGCTCATGATGGCTAAATAACGCCATTACAGTTCTGCTTAAAGCTGGTCCCGGCTCGCCTCTAGCGTCGCCACCAGCGACTGATAATGCGCATACCAGCTGTTTTAGGCGAACTGTTCGGTGCGCTGATCATCGGTATAGTGCAGCTGTCCATTCTGACCCCACTCAAACACATCGGCAACCCCCAAGGGTTGTAAATCAACCACTCATGCATAATCACCATTGAGCGTTTCCTCAAGCACGCAACTGCTACCCCTGCTGCACCTCGATGTCTAGCGCGGCAACCACGCAGTCCGAGAGCAGCTGACCACGATTTTGCAGCCGGTGGGCGTGCTAAAGGATTATTAGGCTAGCGAGTTGGCCCGCGAGTCTCTCGGTGACTCGCTGGCCGACAAAATCACCAGCCACAGCAGGTATACCCACAGTAGTAACAGGGGAATTAAGGCAAATGCCTCATATACCGTGGTATAGCTGGAATACGCCATCACCAATGCAAACAACTACTTAACACAGATCAATACCAGACTGGTCACCAAACTACCCCAGAGCAAATAGCGCGAGCGCACTCGGTAGTTGAGTACAGCGAAAAAAACAGCGAAAAAGCCATCCAAGTCATTAGCCCCAAAAGATGTTTAAACAGCGGAACGAGCAAACCCAGTGCTTCTGTTTCACTAACCAGTAAATAAAACGAGAACAAACAGGCCTTTATAATAAATGCCTACGCCAATAGCACCGGCGTCAAACTGATGGTCGCCTAACATACCACAAACCCAATCAAGCCCCGACACACACCCGAGATCGCCCAAATTACGTTAAAAATGATCTCTATATTCATCAGCATTAAATAGGCAATCAACATCAGCATCAGAACCTCGAGAGGACTTAATCTGCCTGCTTGAGTCCAAAATTTACTCAAGTGGACGTTAATTTCGCTACCGCTGCTTGGCAAAAAGTTGGCGTAAACTCATACCTCGAAGTGTCCACCAAGACTCTAAAAAACTGACGCCAGCGAGAACATGCCGTAAATAACTGTCAGCATTGGATCCAACGCAAGTAGCGCCATGTATGTC
>JAPKCN010000048.1 GCA_028822945.1 Porticoccaceae bacterium
CTCAGGTCGCGGTTTAGGCGCACGCGCAATCTGCGCAGTAGCAAATTTAACAGACAAATAGGGTTTCGGATCGCCAGTTTTAGAATATTGATAAAAATTACTTCTCTGCGTCGCCTCTATCAACTCCAAGTAAGCTCGCAAAACGTTGTCGTGACTAACATTTTTTACAGCGTCCAAACAACTCAATATACGTACCTTGATCTGCCCAGCACGCTCGTCATCGGCGCCGAATACGACTTGGTTGGGATCAAAGAATGTCCTAAACAAGGTCACTAGATCCGCGCAGATGTGATGGTGTTCGGCCAGAGTGTCAGCTATGAAATCCTGGCTGTAAGACACGCCTAACTGCTTTAGGTAACGGGCGTACAGGCGCAATAAAGCGACACTATGCCAATCCAGACCGACAGCGATAACTAGTCGGTTAAATCGGTCGTTCTCACTATTGCCCGCCCATATAGATAACAATGCAGAGCTGAAGTCAGTGGAAATTTGATTACTATCTATACTGATATCGAGGGTAGTTGCGAGAGAGAAATCCTGCACCCAGATAACGCCACTCTCGCGTAGCGAGATTTCATAGGGTCGCTCCATCAGCACCCTAAAACCCATATTCTCTAATACCGGAATCATGTCCGACAACGCTACTGGTTGCTCTCGATGAAAAAGTTTTAGATTTAAGTCGTCGTCGATTTCCGAGGAGCGCAGGTCGATACCCAATGCCGAGGTGCTCGACCAGTTTTCTAGTAGATAAACGTCGTTTAGTGCCTGTAACGGGCTGTACTGCTCTTTATACGATTCCGAAAATGCTCGAGAAAATCTCCGCACTAGAGCCGAGCCCCGATGCACTCCAAACTTGTCGTTGGCGACCTCAGAAAAATCATTATTCCAATTTGAAGTAATATGGCCGACGAGGGCCTCGAGCTCGAAAGTATTAATCTTAACCGCTGCAGTCGGCGATACCGGAAATAATAAATGAATACGCACCAGCATCGATTCAGGTAGAAAAAAACTTGTGAACGCACTCTCGCCTGCGCCGAGGTATTCCTCAAATGTGCGCTGAATTCTTTCCCGCACCCGAGTGTTAAACAGTTCGCGTGGAATAAATACCAAACAACTGACAAACTTCTCAAATCGATCGCGGTGAGTAAATACACGCGTCGCGTTGCGCTCATAAATTTGCCAGATACCGATCAGAGTTTCGAGTAACTCGTCCGCCGGCGTTTGCAACATTTCGTCTCTCGGATAGGTGTCAGCGATGCTGCGCAATGCCTTGTAATCATGGCTTCCAGCAGCAAATCCTGCGCGCCCGAGAAGCCACTCAACACGACTTCGCAATATCGGTATACGCGAGCTATTTGAGGAGTAAAACTGCGAACTATGGAGTCCCATAAAGCGTAACTCTCCGACCGCCCCGCCACTTTCGTCAAAGCGCTTGACCACCACGTAGTGAGCGTAGCCGCTGCGATGTATGTGCGAGCGTCGCGAAGAGGTCGCAAAACTAAGAATTTGCTCATGGCGATAGAGTTGTTGGACACCCTCACTGAGTTGATCAAGCGGCTTCACTAACAGTTGGTTGTCGCTGTTCGAAAATAGACCAAGGCGGCTATTTTCAATTTCACTCAATATCTGCACCCCGTCTCGTTGCTGCAGAGAAAAACCAATACTACCTAAAAAAACAAATGCTACATCGTACATCCATCGCAAAAATGCCACACTCTCAGCGCGTTCATCGCAGTCTGGGGCGAGTCGCTCGATGTCGTCGATGACCTTCGATAATTCGTCACGCATACTGTTAAAATCGCCGACGATCAAGTCTATGTCGTGCAAAACGCCAACTAGTCGCTGGCGGATTGGCTCTATTTCCTCGATCTCTCGGGGTTCAATTTCAACCGTTATAAGAGCTTCTAATAGCGCCCCCACCACTTCCTCAGTAGTTATCGAAATAGCCGCACCATGCCCGTCGCGCTCGATCCAAAGCGGTGTGCTACGAAGATTATAGATGGTCGGCCCCTCAGCATTCAACGCTAAGCGCAAAGAGTCGACCAAAAAAGGTCTATCCGGCCCATTGACATAGATCAGCGTGTGCTGACTCTCCCATCCATGGAGTGCATGCGTGGGATTGTATATCTCGACCTGTCCGGTGTAATTACCGTCCGCAAAACTCTCGGCAGCCGGCGTGCAGATCACGCGATAGAGACCATAAAGATTCCAGAAAATCATCTCAAGCGGCCTATTCAAATAATCTATATCGAGGTGTTCCTGCACCGCATGATCGATAAAAGAATCAAATAAAGGCTGCTCACAATCGTCTACATACTGGAGTGATAGAGCCCGCAGCGCCTGAAGTAAGTGTTGCTTATTATTGTTGTCTTTTTGCATATCCATAGCTAATTTCTGCGACCCTACATGAGTTTGTTATCCTATAGTACTACAACGAGAACCCACAGGTTTGTCGGCGTTATCCGACTGCACCAGACGTTTTGTTCTATGCAAATCATGCGCCGATTGGGCATTCTTTTCACCGAACACGACTATATAACTGTAATAGGGTGAAATGCGTTGCAAACAGGCTTTTAGCGGCGCTATAAATGGCTTAAAATCACGCTACGAAATGGCCGGCAGTGGATACTATTTGGGCGGCGTAAAATATCGATATAGGAGAAATGCTTTGCAACCGCGGATCAAGCAATTACAAACTTGGCTGAGTAACAAAATCGTCGGCCAAAAGGCGCTGGTAGAGCGATTAATGATCGCACTCTTAGCCGATGGTCACCTGTTGGTGGAAGGCGCCCCGGGGCTTGCCAAAACTAAGGCTATAAAAACCCTCGCTGAGGGATTGGAAGCAGATTTTCATCGCGTGCAGTTCACCCCAGACCTGCTGCCTGCAGATATCACTGGGAGCGATATCTACCGCCCCCAAGAGGGCAACTTTGAGTTTCAAGCGGGACCGCTATTCCATAATTTAGTGCTTGCCGATGAGATAAACCGCGCACCGGCGAAAGTTCAATCAGCACTCCTAGAAGCGATGGCTGAGCGCCAAATCACAGTCGGCAAAAACACCTATCCACTGCCAGATTTATTTCTCGTAATGGCGACCCAGAATCCGATCGAACAAGAAGGCACCTACCCCCTGCCAGAAGCGCAGATGGATAGGTTTTTAATGCATGTAATGGTCGATTATCCAGCTCCGCAAACCGAACAATTGATTCTCGAACTATCCCGTCAAGAGACCTTAAAAACAGCCGGCGCAAGCATTGTTAAAATTGATCAAGACACGCTATTTACTGCACGCAAGCAAGTCTTGCAGGTACATATGGCAGCGCCTGTAGAAGATTATTTAATACAAATAATACTCGCCACCCGCAACAGCGGCGACTACGGTGGCGATCTTGCCGACTGGCTCGACTATGGCGCCAGTCCGCGCGCAACGATAGCACTCGACAGATGTAGTCGCGCGCTCGCATGGCTCAACCATCGCGATTATGTCACACCAGATGACATCCGCAGTGTTGCTCACGACATCCTCAGACATCGACTGATACTGAGTTTCGAGGCTGAAGCGGCAGGTATTTCAGCCAATCGAGTCATCGATCTGTTATTGCGCACCGTGCCATCGGCGTAGGTCATTGTGATGCAAGAGACTATTAAACCCTCGGAAAACTTAGTTACGGCAAGTATCCAAGAAATGATTAGGTTGCGCTACGCGGCGCGAGAACTGAATAACTTCCCCAACCTACTAGCACGACAGGCTACCGCAGGAGGCCATCGCTCGCGTTTTCGGGGCCGCGGCATGGATTTTGATGAAGTGCGAATTTACCAGCCTGGAGACGACGTCAGAACTATCGACTGGCGCGTCACAGCACGTACCCAAATACCCCACACAAAAGTATTTACCGAAGAGCGCGAGCGACCGATTTTAGTGATATGTGATCTACGCGGTTCAATGTTTTTTGGCAGTCAACGACTAAAGTCGGTTGTCGCCTGTGAGATTTCAGCGGCACTGGCGTGGGCCGGAATAGCCGCCAACGACCGCGCCGGCGGCCTAGTCTTCGGTCAACAACGGCAGGTAGATATTAAGTCTCAGCGCAGCCATCATGCGGTATTACAGTATATTCATGCGTTGCGAGATTTTAGCGCAGAGCTATTAGAGATTCGCTCAGAGCGCTACTCTCTGGCCGAAATTCTCGAGGAGTCGAGGCGTTTTGTGCTGCCTGGATCGACACTCTTTATTGTCAGTGATTTCTACGATTTCGACCGGGCATGCCACCGCCATCTATTTGAATTGGCTCGACACGGGAATCTCAACTTATGCCACGTTTTTGATCCATTGGAGGCCGAGTTACCACCGCCTTCAGTTTACGCAGTGAGCGACGGCGAAAGTCAGATCCTACTCGACAGTCGCAGTACCGAACTGCGCCGCCACTATGCCGTTGCCTACCAAAAGCGCTGTGACGATCTGCGGGCTGCGAGTGAGCGATTAGCCGCTGGATTATTGAGCTTTAGTACCGCAGAAAACGTGTTTGCGACTCTCGGACGCGCCTATGGCAAACGCCATAGTCGCATGAGACGCTAAATGAGCAGTCGGTAATGAATAACGAAGACCCCCTATCCGAACTGCGCGACATTCACTTGCCTGACGCAATTTCTATGTGGCCACCGGCACCAGGCTGGTTTTTGATCATTGCCCTCGCCATAATTGCCCTACTTTGGCTGGTCCGGAAACTCAGTCACCGCCATCGGTCGCGGCTCTACCGTCGGCAAGCTTTGCAACAATTACAGCTCATCATCGATCAGGACATTCCCAGTTGGCAATTGCAGCAACTCTTTACACTATTACGCCAAACCGCACATAGCATTTATGAGGCCGCAGACACCAGCAGCCTCGGCGTCGACGATTTCATTAATTTTTTGCAGTCGACCAGTCATTCGCACCTATTCGATTGCGATCGAAAGTCACTGAAAATGGCGCTATATGCCTCGACAGATGAGGAAAAAATAGGCGATTACCAGCAACTTTGTAGCGTCATTGCCCGCGATACTCGGCACTGGATTCTTCAGCATCGTATTAGCTTGTCGGGCACCAAGACATGTTGAGCCTGCTATGGCCTTGGATTTTAGCGCTCGCGCCACTGCCGTTAATCTATCGTGTGCTGCGCCGTCCGCAACCCCTAGAGGTGGCAGCATTGAGAGCGCCAATGCTAGTTCAGGCGGCCAATCATCAACCCACGATCGCTCGCAGCCAATGGCGCAAGCGATTTCTTTTTATAACCTTATTACTCTGCTGGCTGTCGACACTTGTGGCCCTTTCGCAGCCTGTATGGGTCGGTGAGCCCGTTGCAATTCCAACAAGTGGTCGCGATATTCTGTTGGCGGTCGACATTTCGGGCAGTATGGAACGCGACGACATGCAACTCGGCGGCCGTAAGGTCAATCGCCTGGTTGCAGTTAAATCGGTAGTCGGCGACTTTGTGGTGGAACGCAAGGGTGATCGCCTTGGATTAATCTTATTTGGCGAAAAAGCCTATCTTCAAACACCGCTAACATTCGACCGACAAACCATGCAAACGCTATTAAATGAAGCACAAATTGGCTTTGCCGGTCAGGGTACAGCTATAGGCGACGCAATCGGTGTTGCTATCAAGCGTCTACAAGAGCGCCCTGAGAATCATCGCGTTCTCATTTTACTTACCGATGGCGCCAACAACTCCGGTCAATTAGACCCACTTAAAGCCGCTAACCTTGCAGCCCTCGCCAGTGTAAAGATATATACCATTGGCATCGGCGCCGAGAGCCAAGAAGAATGGGGGCTGTTTGGCCGCCAAATCACCAACCCATCAGCCGATCTGGATGAGGATACTCTAACTGAAATTGCGGTTATCACCGGCGGTAATTACTTTCGTGCGCGGAATCCATCCGAATTGCTGGCTATTTACGAGCGACTCAATGAACTGGAACCTATAGATCAATCGTCCGAGACAATCCGGCCCGTTGCATCACTTTTTTACTGGCCTTTGGGATTCGCTTTTTTACTTGCGCTATGCCTAGCCTTGACAAATAGTCGCCGGAGTATACATGCCTGAGACACTCGCCGATTTCCATTTCTTGCGTCCTATGTGGTTCCTCGGCATGCTGCCGGTGGTCGTCATTTGGTTACATTACCGATGGCAAGCAAAGAGCGTTGGTAATTGGCAAAAGCTAATCAATCCGGCACTGCTGCCTTATTTAATCCACGGCGACCAAAGAATTTCAAAACGGACAGCTTTGCCAAACTGGCTAGCTTGGTGCGCCGCTTGGATGGTCGCATGCACGGCACTAGCAGGGCCAACTTGGCTCCAACTGCCACAACCGGTCCACAAACAGGAATCCGCGGTGATAGTGATTTTGGATCTATCTCCATCGATGCTAGCAGAGGATATCGTGCCAAGTAGGCTGGTGCGAGCACGCTATAAATTAATCGATATACTCGACAAGCGCAGCGAGGGATATACTGCTCTAGTCGTCTACTCGGGTAGTGCCCACGTAGTTTCACCGCTAACCGAGGACAAAAATACCATCATCAGCATAGTGCCTTCTCTAACGCCAGGGCTCATGCCAAACTACGGTAGCGAAGTGGAGGACGCAATAGAAAGTGCGCTAAAACTTGGAAGAAATGCCGGCTTTGAGCGCGGAGATCTGATCTTGATCACCGATGGAGTAGCCCCCGGAGCTATTCGAGCGATCGGGCGATCGCTGCGCGAGGCCGAGTCATATCGCCTTTCTATACTGGGCGTTGGCACCGCCGAGGGGGCGCCAATACCGCTTGCATATGGTGGTTTTTTAAAAGGAGATCAAGGCAATATTTTAGTGCCGAAGCTTGAATCTTCAATCCTTCGACAACTTGCTGTAAACCACCAAGGCATTTACCGTTCACTGAGTAATGATGACCGAGATATCGATGCATTGTTAGCCGTAACAAATGAGATTATTGCCGACAAAACACGTCAAACAGACCGTACCTTTGATCTCTGGGACGACCGCGGCTACTGGCTTATCTTCTTGTTGCTGCCCTTTATTATCAGTGCCTTTCGGCGCGGTACGCTGATATTGTTGTGCGTGGCACCTATGCTTTATCCACACAAGAGCATAGCATTTGAATGGATTGATCTTTGGCGGAGTAGTGATCAGCAAGCGGCCGAGGCATTTAATGACGGCGATGCGGCCGCAGCCCAAGCGTTGTTTGATCATCCTCAGTGGCGCGCCAGCGCCGCCTACCGCGCTGGCGACTACGCTAGTGCCGCTGGAGACTTTGGTCGGCCAGAAGACGCCGGCAATGCCGACAATTACTACAACCGAGGAAATAGTCTAGCCAAAACTGGCGACTTACAAGCCGCTATCGATGCCTATCAACAAGCATTGGAACTCGAACCTGAATCCGCTGATAGCCTGCACAATAAAGAGCTGATAGAGAACCTTTTAAAGCAGCAGCAGAAACAGAAACAGGAGCAAGAGCAAGAGCAAGAGCAAGAGCAAGAGCAAGAGCCACAAAATAACGATCGAAAAGAGCATACACAAGATCAAAAAGAAAAATCAGCAGACGACCCGGGATCGCAAGGCGAGAGCGAGGATCGATCTGGCGATGCTGAAAGTGCTAATCCCTCGTCATCCGCGGAGCCATCATCGTCAGATGCCGATTCGGAGGCAAACAAAAATGACTATGAGCGCGGTCGAGATGGCTCAACTCCCCCTGACAATAAACCGCAAGAGGCCTCGGATAGCGACTCACAAAAAACTGAGCAACCGACTGATGCATTACAAGATAGCCCGGAGGAGCGTCAGGCCCAACAGGAACTCGAACAGTTACTGCGAAGCGTACCTGACGATCCCGGCGGTTTATTGCGTGCAAAATTTAAATTTCAAGCACGCCAGCGAGCCAATCAGCCGCGGCGACCCCGACCACCCAACGACGAATCATCGGAGCGCTATTAAATGTTTAGCCAATACCGTATGACAACTGACGAGCCAGTAAGCCTGTGAAACTGATGACTCTTGCTATTCATTCTGGTCTAGCCAAAATAACACGGCGTATGGCTAGCGTTGCGTTGCTATTAATATTTTGCTCAAACAGCTACGCCGCATTGACAGCGTCTATCGACCGCAATTTGGTCTACGATAATGAAAGTGTGCAATTGACAATTCGCTTGGACGCACAAGTCGGCGGCGTCAAACTCGATGTAAGCGTACTAAATAGCGACTTTGAAATTATTTCTAACAACCGCCAGCAACAATATACTGTAAGTAACGGTCGTGCGGAGTCATCCACAGAATGGAATCTGGTACTCATCCCCAGACGTGCTGGCAATTTGGTGATTCCTTCGCTCAATTTACGCGGCGATATAAGCGACGCGCTTGAGTTAGAAGTTCGATCAACCGCGGGTAATTCAACCGCAGCGCCGATCAAACAGGCTATCTTCGCTGAAACACTGGTCGATAAAGACCGCGTCTATGTGCAAGAACAGGTGTTGCTAACATTACGATTATACACATCGGTATCACTAACCGACTACAGCCTTACGCCCATCGCCATCGACGGAGCGACAGTTCAGCAGGTCGCTGAGAACCAATATCAGAAACGCGTCGATGGGCGAGACTACCTGGTGATAGAGGTGCGCTATGCCGTATTCCCACAAAATAGCGGCGAATTAACCATCCCAGCGCAGCGCTTCGGTGCTTTTGAAGCCCCGCGCCAGCGACAGTTTGGCGGGTTTAGACAACGTGGCAATCAGGTTTTGCGCAACACCGAAATCAAAACCATCAAGGTGTCACAACGACCGACCCAAATCGCCGGAAATCAGTGGATGCCGAGTACCCAAGTAGAGCTTACTGAAACCTGGAGCGGCGATCTCGGTAAACTGCGCGTCGGTGAACCCGTGACTCGCAGTATTACCGTTACCGCCGAGGGCCTCACCGGCGCACAAATTCACCCGCTCGACTTGGCGGCCGCCGATGAGTACCGCGTATATCCGGACCAAGCACAGCTAGAAACTCGCAACACCGACAATGGCACACTGGGTGTGCGTATCGAGTCCATGGCTTTGGTTGCCAGTCGCGAAGGTCAAATTCAGCTCCCTGCTCTGGAGGTTGTATGGTGGAATACACGCACGGGAAGATCGCAAGTGACTATTCTCGAAAGTCGCGTACTCAACATAGCGGCAGCCTCTGTGTCACTGCCTTTAACACCAACTAAACCGCTAAGGTCAAACGCCGAAGAACGGCTGTCGGTGCCAACGACTGATACCTACGATCAGGATGTGCCCCACCTTTTATGGCTTTCGCTATCCGCTAATGCATTACTGCTGAGCACCCTCGTTGGTTTGGTATTGTGGCGCACCCGGCGGGGGAAAAAGCTCACTACAAAAGGCTCACGATCGCTAGATAAGCGGCACTTGACTCTAAAGCAGCTGCTCAAAGCTATCCGTCACGAAGCACGCAAAAATGACCTGCTGGCGATGCGTCATAGTATTCTCCAATGGGGCCATGTGCTTTTCCCCGAAGCACCGCCACAGACTTTGCACAACCTCGCGGAAGTATTGCAAGATCATAAACTAAAAACTCAGTTTGCCGAGCTTGACGCATACTTATATGACCCACAAACTACCTCTAAAATAGACGTTGATGGCCTGCTCGGTCAACTCACTCGCCAAACAGTGCAACCGACGACGAAACAGCCCAACGGAGAGCGCCCATTGCAACCTCTCTACCCAAAAAGTAATAGTCGATAACCGCCGTAGTAAATGATAGTATTTTTGAGTATCAAATCACCAATATTAACCAAGTACCAGCGTCCCTCAACAGGTACTAACTACCAATAGATGAGTTCTCTATGTGCTATTCGTCCTCGGAACAACGCCAGCGCGCCTACTGGAGGGCTAATCTAAGTCTGCTTGCAAAGCTCTTGAGCGTCTGGTTTTTAGTATCTTTTGGCTGCAGTATTCTCTGGGTCGACTGGCTTGATCAATTCTCGTTCTTTGGATTTCAACTAGGTTTCTGGTTCGCTCAACAGGGTGCCATCTTAGTATTTGTTGTACTCATTTTTATCTATGCTTGGCGAATGAAAGCGCTCGACCGAAAGTTTGCCGTCGACGATTCAGAAGAACTTTCTGAGCATCAATCATGAGCGCGCAAACACTCACTTATCTATTTGTCGGTCTATCCTTTGCACTTTATATCGGTATTGCACTGTGGTCTCGAGCCACGTCTACTAAGGATTTTTATATCGCAGGAGGAGGTATTCATCCAGTCGTAAACGGCATGGCAACAGCCGCCGATTGGATGAGTGCAGCTTCTTTTATCTCGATGGCCGGAATTATTTCTTTTATCGGCCGCGATGGCTCGGTCTATTTATTGGGTTGGACGGGGGGTTATGTCCTATTAGCTTTATTACTCGCTCCATATCTTAGAAAATTCGGCCGCTTTACGGTTCCCGATTTCATTGGCGAGCGCTACTACTCGCAAACCGCGCGATTAGTCGCAGTGGTCTGCCTAATTTTTATCTCATTCACCTATGTGGCCGGCCAGATGCGAGGTGTCGGTATTGTATTTTCACGTTTCCTCGAAGTCGAGGTTACCACCGGCGTAGTTATTGGAATGGCCGTAGTTTTTATGTACGCAGTGCTAGGTGGGATGAAAGGTATCACCTATACCCAAGTGGCGCAGTACTGCGTACTAATTTTTGCCTATATGGTGCCGGCAATTTTCATCTCGCTACTGATCACTGATAACCCTATCCC
>JAPKCN010000049.1 GCA_028822945.1 Porticoccaceae bacterium
TCGGATATTAAAGGCTAATACGCCAGGGCCATACACCTTTTTACTAGCGGCTTCATCGGAACTACCGCGGCGGTTGGTGCATTCGAAACGTAAAACCGTCGGCATCAGGGTGCCAAAAAATACAATTGTTCAGGCTTTACTCGAGGTTCTTGGCGGGCCCCTTATGAGTATGACATTCGCCCTACCCGAGGATGAGTTTGGACTATCCGATCCTTATGAAATCAAGCAGCGCATGTCGTCGCATGTCGATGCGATTGTCGACGGCGGATATTGTGGGATAGCGCCGACGACGGTGATTGATTTAACTGATTTAGCACCGCGATTAGTGCGTCAGGGGATGGGTGATTTTAACGCGATCGGATAATCATCTCGTTGCGAACGTGGATGTTAGGTATACTGCAGAGTGATACTTAAACGGATTCTATACGTGAGCAGCAAGGTGTATCCTACCAATCAGAATGAGCTGGACACGACAGTCGAGGTTTCTCCAGAGAGAGACTTGCCGCAGCAGGACGAGATGCCATTTGCAGTTGTGCAGGGTAAGGCGCTGTCGGTATTGCCACGAGACTTGTATATACCCCCAGATGCCTTGGAAATTATCCTCGAGGCTTTTGAGGGTCCAATGGATCTGCTGTTGTATCTGATTCGCCGCCAAAATCTCGACATATTGGAGATTGATGTTGCTGAAATTACCCGGCAGTACATGGGCTATATTCAGCTTATGCAGCATATCCAACTCGAACTAGCGGCTGACTATCTTGTGATGGCGGCGATGTTGGCCGAGATTAAGTCACGCATGCTGCTGCCTAGCCAATCGCCGGACGAACAAAGAGAGGGGGATCCTCGGGTTGAATTGATCAAACGTTTGCAGGAGTACGAGCGATTTAAACACGCGGCAGAAGAAATAGATCAAATGCCGCGGGTCGGCCGGGATATTTATCAAGCCAGTGCTGAGGTTCTCGGTGGCGAGTTGAGCCGTCCTTATCCAGAGGTTGAACTGCGTGATTTGTTGACTGCATTTGCCGAGGTTTTGCGGCGTGCCGAAATGTTTGAAAATCATCAAATCGAATTTGAAACCTTGTCGACCCGTGAGCGGATGTCAGATATTTTACGCCGGCTGGGCAGTCAGTCTTTTGCTTCATTTGAAAGTCTATTTTCCCCCGAGGAAGGTCGACATGGAGTGGTAGTTACTTTTTTGGCGGTAATGGAGTTGATCAAGGAATCATTAATCGACATTGTGCAGACAGATTCCTTTGGACCCATCCATGTTAAGGCTAAGACCACATGAATGCGCTGTTAATCAAAAAGATTGTCGAGGGCGCTTTGTTGGCAGCTGCGAAGCCACTAGAAATACAACAGTTAGAAAAATTATTTGCTGATGATGAGCGTCCTCCGCGAGATCAACTGCTCGCTGCAATTGACGATATTCAGACTGATTGTCGCGACAGGGGTTATGAATTAGTGCAGGTTGCCAGTGGTTTTCGCTTCCAAATCTGCCATGAATTAGCACCTTGGATTAACCGCTTGTGGGAGGAAAAACCCAAGCGGTACTCTCGCGCTATGTTAGAGACTTTGGCCTTAATCGTTTATCGACAGCCGCTGACGCGTGGCGATATAGAATTAGTGCGCGGTGTCGCAGTGAGCTCAGATATCATCAGGGTCCTGCAAGAACGTGAGTGGATTACCGTGGTGGGCCATCGAGATGTGCCAGGTCGACCGGCGTTATATGCCACGACCAAGCAGTTTCTAAATTATTTTAATATAAAAAACTTGCAGCAATTGCCCGCGCTTAGAGACATCAAGGACTTCGCCGAGTTAGACCCCGAGTTAGAGCTTGTTTTAGCGCGCAGCGCCGAATTACCAACCACCGATTCTAGCAATACGCAACTGCCGCTTGACAAGTCTTTGGAGCCGACAATCCTGATTGTCGAGCGTTCTAATGGAATTTTAGATGAGTGAGAAATTACAGAAAATACTCGCAACCGCGGGTCTAGGTTCGCGCCGTGAACTTGAAAAATGGATTGTTGCGGGACGTGTCTCGGTTAACGGGCGTACGGCAACTCTGGGCGATCGAGCTGAGCTGGGGGATCGGATTTTAGTCGATAACCGTCCGATACTAATTGCCACGGTAGATAATCCACGGGTTTTAATGTACAGCAAGCCCGAGGGCGAAATCTGCACGAATGCCGATCCGCAGGGAAGGCCGACCGTCTTTGACGGTCTGCCGCGCTTGGCTCGTGGCCGCTGGATAGCGGTAGGTCGTTTAGATATTAATACCAGTGGACTGCTCTTATTTACTAATCACGGCGAGCTAGCTAACCGCTTGATGCATCCTTCTTCTGAAGTTCGTCGTGAGTACTTAGTGCGCGTTCACGGCAGCGTCGACGAGGCGATGATTGCCCGTCTGACTGATGGCGTTGTGTTGGACGATGGTATTGCGCGGTTTCAAACGGTCAAGGCTCAGCATGCAAGGGGCGACGAAGGTGAGGTAGGTGGCAGTAATCGCTGGTTTCGGGTAGTTTTGTCGGAGGGACGCACGCGCGAAGTGCGCCGCCTCTGGGAGTCGCAGGGAGTAGAGGTGAATCGGCTAAAGCGTATCAGCTTTGGCCCTATTGAACTGCCGTCGATTGTCAGACGGGCAGATTTTTTGGAACTCGATCCAAAACAGGTACGAACTCTTTTTGATGCTGTCAAACTCCGTGTTCCCAGCTTTAGTGAAAAAACTGTGCACAAAGACATACGCGAGCGAAAAGAGCAAAAGTTGCGATCCAGGGGCAATACGTGGCGTCGCTAAATACCGTGGCTAGGCGCCAAATGTCATTATTTAGGGTTAGCTGGCAGATAGTGTCTAGCGTTGAGGTCGCACCAGCCTACTACTTGGTCACTTGAGCATCTATGCTATGGCCATTGACGCCGAGGCTGTCCGCACCGAGTAGATAGAGGTATGCTGGGACAATATCGTCGGGTGTTTTAAGCCTTTCGGGATTTTCAGCGGGGTATGCGTTAGCCCGCATTTGAGTGCGCGTTGCGCCCGGATTGATCGCATTGATCCGCAGAGTGCCCATACCCTCTACTTCGGCAGCCCAGGTCTGTACCAGGCCCTCCACGGCAAACTTTGAAACTGCATACGCGCCCCAAAAAGCGCGACCCTCTCGTCCCACGCCGGAAGATGTAAAGATGATTGAGGCGCCAGTAGATGACGCCTCCAGAGATGGCATCAGTGCTTGAGTCAGCTGGTATTGGGCACTCACATTAGTTTTAATTACGCTCTCCCAGAGATCGGCTTTATAGTGATTGAGCGGAGTTCGCTGGCCTAGAATACCGGCGTTGTTGACGAGGCCATCAAGGCGTCCGAATTGACTCTCTATCTCGGCGTTGAGTTGTTCAAAGTCATCTGCATCAGCGCCCTCTAAATTGATTGGGCAGATCACCGCGCCAGGTCCGCCGCTATTGGCAATAGCATCGTAGGTACCCTCTAGTTTAGCCGGAGTGCGTCCGGCAAGGAGCAGCGTAGCACCGCACTTTGCGCTGGCCAATGCGACCGCCTTACCAATTCCGCCACCGGCGCCCGTGACTAAAATAACGTGATTTTTTAACAAATCATGGGGGGCTTGGTAGGCGCAAATTTGTGACTTAGTTAGCATATTTTAGTCCTCGAACAACAGCCGGTAGAGATCCTGCGAGTGTTCGACGATCCAATCGGCATTCCAATCGGCGATATTTTCATGCTCTTCGATGTAGCCCCAACCCGCTGCAATGGTGCGCATGCCAGCGCGCTTTCCTGCTTCGATATCGCGCACATGATCGCCTATAAAGATGCACTCGCCAACTTCTATTCCGATCTGCTGGCAAGCGAGATGTAGGGCCTCCGGGTTAGGTTTTGGAAGCCGCACGTGATCGGGGCAAATAACGCAGGCTGCAGGTTCCAATAGGTGCAGTTGCCGCAGGGTTGCCTCCGTATATAGCCAGGGTTTATTGGTCACGATGCCCCAAGGTATCGAGCGGTTATTGCAGGTATCGAGAAGTTCCTTCAGGCCTGTAAACAATGCTGTGTCATCGGCCAAATGTTGTAGATAAATACTTAGCAATTCTGTACGGAGAGCTTCAAATCCAGGCTCTTCGGGAGTGGTTTTGAATGCGCTCTGCACTAAACCCACTGAGCCATTTGTCACACTTGTGCGGATCAGCTGCGCGGGCAAAGGGGCTTTGTTGTGCGCTTTAAGTTGCAGATTTATCGAGGTGATAAAATCGGGTGCAGTGTCTAAGAGTGTGCCGTCGAGATCAAACAATAAAGCGTTAAATTGGACCATTTAAGGGATTATCCATAGTCTGGTTAAGCAGGCTTGCGCGCGCACAGCATATAGTTGACATCTACATCGTCGGCAGTCAACCGATAGATTTTTGTCAATGGGTTGTAAACTAAGCCGGTCATCATATGGAGTTCTAGGCCGGCACTGCGAAGCCAGTTGCTAAGTTCAGACGGGCGGATTAACTTGCTGTATTCATGGGTGCCGACTGGCAGCATTCGCAGTAGGTACTCGGCTCCGATGATGGCCAGTAAGAAGGACTTGGGATTGCGATTTATGGTGGAAAAAAAAGCCCATCCACCGGGCTTTAGAAGATCGGCGCAGGCCTGCACAACGGAGCTTGGTTGGGGTACATGCTCGAGCATTTCTAGGCAAGTAACAATATTGAATCGGCTTGCGTTTTGCTCAGCAAACTCTTCGGCCGTCGTCTTCAGATAGTCGATACCAAGCTGCGATTCGAGCTGGTGGAGTTTGGCCACGGCTAGTGGCGCCTCTCCCATGTCGATACCGGTAACCTGAGCACCTCGCTGCGCCATCGCCTCCGAGAGTATACCGCCGCCACAACCGATATCTAATAGTTGCTGTCCGGCCACAGGTGACACATTGTCAATCCAGTTAGCGCGGAGCGGGTTGATGTCGTGTAGTGGTTTAAATTCACTATTGCGATCCCACCAGCGGCTGGCTAGATCTTCAAATTTTTTAATCTCTTGCTGATCGACGTTCATGGTTGCTCTTACTGCCCCGCTGGGAATTGGTCAGGAACTATTTTACTACGCCACTGCTGGGCGCTGTGGATCAAACTCGACTCATTGAGACTCTGCAGTTTGCTATCTTTTAACAGTGCTTTCCCAGCTACCCAGCTGTGAGTGACCCTACTGCCAGAGTTAGTGTACAGCAGTTGCGATGCAATGTTGTAAAGCGGTTGTTGTTGAATTGTATTCATTTTAATAGCAATGGCATCGGCATATTTGCCGATTTCTAAGCTGCCGATTTCGGCCTGCCATCCAAGCGCTTTGGCGCCATCCAAGGTTGCCATGCGCAGTGCTTTGTGCGCTGGCATAGCAGCGGCATTGCCAGAGATACCCTTGGCTAAAAGTGCAGCGGTCTGCAATTCGCTGAACAGGTCGAGATCATTGTTGCTCGCCGCTCCATCGGTGCCGAGCGCCATATTGACGCCCATATCGAGGAGTTTAGCTAGCGGACAGAAGCCGCTCGCCAATTTTAGGTTAGATTGGGGGCAGTGAATAACCTGGCTCTTATGATCTTGAAGTAGGCGTATATCGCCGTCATCGACTTGCGTCATATGAACTAACTGCGTTTGCGGTAACAGTAAGCCGATGTCGTGTAATAGCTGCAGCGGCCGCTGGCCATGCTGATGCGTAGACTGCAGAATTTCCCGAGCGGTTTCATGGGCGTGGATATGGACTGGTAAATCCAGTTCGTTGGCATAGGTGGCCAGAGTAGTTAAAGTCTTGTTGCTGACACTGTAGGTTGCGTGCGGCGCGCAGGCAATTTTGATCAAGGCGTGATCTTTAAATGTGTCATGAAGCTGCAACCCTCGGTGGATTTGACTCTCGGCAGTCTGTCCCGCCGCCGAGGCCAAATCAAACACTGGAAAGCCAATTTGGCTGCGTATACCGCAGTCCCGAACAACTTCCGCTGAGGTCTCGGGATGGAAATACATATCGGCAAAGCAGGTGGTGCCGGACTTTATCATTTCGGCGATCGCAAGGCGGGTGCCGTCGCGCACAAAGTCACTATTTACTAGGCGCTTTTCGAGCGGCCAAATATGCTTTTCTAACCAACTTTTAAGGGGAATATCGTCGGCGTAGCCGCGCAGTAAGCTCATGGCAGCATGCAGGTGACAGTTTACCAATCCGGGCATTATGAGATGATCGTTTAGATGGTATTCAGTTGTTGGCGTGTAGCGCCCTTTGGCCTCGCTTTGCGAGCAGACATCTACAATCCTCTGCTGGTGCACCGCGAGAGAAAAATTTTCGTAGATCTGGCTTTCGGGCATTATAGGTAGGAGCCATCGGCAGTTTATTAGGGTATCGATTTCTGCGGGCGTTTTTGTAGGGTGCATTTGGCGCTCCTTGAGTGAGGGCGGAAGTATAGCGTTTTTTCTACTAAATTTGCGCTTGAGGCGGCTAAATCGGTCAATAAAACCAAGCCAATTTAGGCCTATGTATGATAGAATTTGGTGCATTGCTAAGAGGCCAAAGTGGCGCTCAAGATATCTGCAAAACAGCTCTGTTAGGAGTTCTCAATGGACATTAAAAATGGCATTTTATGGGTGATTTAGCGAAACAAATAGTTCCCGTTAACATCGAGGAAGAACTCAAGCAATCGTATCTCGATTATGCGATGAGCGTAATCGTCGGCCGAGCACTTCCCGATGTGCGAGATGGGCTAAAGCCAGTTCACCGGCGCGTGCTATTCGCCATGAGTGAACTCAACAACGATTGGAATAAACCCTATAAAAAATCCGCTCGTGTTGTTGGCGACGTGATTGGTAAATATCACCCGCATGGCGACTCTGCAGTTTATGACACTATTGTACGGATGGCGCAAACGTTCTCGTTGCGGTATATGCTGGTAGACGGTCAAGGCAACTTTGGGTCAATCGATGGTGATTCAGCGGCGGCGATGCGCTACACCGAGATAAGAATGACCAAGATTGCCCATGCTTTGCTGCAGGACTTGGAAAAGGATACGGTTGATTTTGCGCCGAACTACGACGAGTCTGAGTTCATTCCGGTAGTAATGCCGACGCGCGTCCCGAACCTGCTTGTTAACGGCTCATCCGGCATCGCAGTCGGTATGGCAACCAACATCCCGCCACATAATTTGAGTGAAGTTATAAGCGGCTGTCTTGCGCTGATCAATAATGGCGATATCACTATCGACGAGTTGATGGAGCATATTCCGGGGCCAGACTTTCCTACGGGCGCTACGATTAATGGCAAGGCGGGTATTGTTCAAGCCTATAGAACAGGCCGCGGCAGAATCTATGTGCGCGCTTGTGCAGCAATAGAGATTAACGAGAAAACTCGTCGAGAGACGATTTTGATCACGGAAATACCCTATCAGTTAAATAAGTCACGGCTGATAGAGCGCATCGCAGAATTGGTCAAGGAGAGGAAAATAGAGGGTATTTCTGAACTGCGCGATGAGTCGGACAAGGATGGACTGCGAGTAGTCATTGAGATTAAGCGCGGCGAAATCGGAGAGGTGGTGCTGAATAACCTCTACGCGCAAACGCAGTTGCAGAGTGTTTTTGGTATCAATGTAGTGGCGTTAGTCGATGGTCAGCCAAAAATTCTGAACTTAAAACAGCTGTTGGAATCCTTTGTTCGCCACCGCCGTGAAGTGGTGACGCGTCGCACTATCTATTTGCTACGCAAGGCCCGCGAGCGAGCTCATACTTTAGAGGGGTTTGCTATCGCATTAGCCAATATCGATGAGGTGATTGCGTTGATTAAACAGGCTGCAACGCCTGCGGAAGCCCGAGAGGCAATCGCTTTGCGCGGTTGGCGTCCGGGGGCGGTATTACAAATGCTGGAGCGAGCTGGAAACTCGGCGACGCGGCCAGACGGATTAGAACCGCAATTTGGTTTGGTCGATGGGGATTACTATTTGTCGGCCAATCAGGCGCGCGAAATTCTTGAGTTGCGGCTCCACCGGCTCACCGGCATGGAGCAGGATAAAATTATTGAGGAATTTTCGGTAAAGTTGGAAGAGATTGCAGAGTACCAATCTATCTTAGGGGACACCGCGCGTTTAATGTCAGTAATTAGGGAGGAACTTGAGGTCGTGGCAGCTGAATTTGGCGATCCGAGAAGAACTCAGATTGTCGAGTCGCAACACGATTTCACAGTGGAAGATTTGATTGCCGAAGAAGAGCGAGTCGTGACTATTTCTCATGGCGGTTACGCTAAAACCCAGCCGCTATCGGATTATCAGGCGCAGCGCCGTGGCGGCATGGGCAAGTCGGCGACAGCGGTAAAGGACGAGGATTTTGTCGAGCATCTATTGGTTGCCAGTACGCATGCGACCATTTTATGCTTTACTAATGCCGGTAAGGTTTATTGGCTAAAGGTCTATCAAATACCTTTGGCAGGGCGCAATGCTAGAGGTCGCCCGGTGATCAATTTACTTCCGCTCAGCGAGGGTGAGCGCATCAACTCTATCTTACCTGTAGACGAATATAGAGCCGATCAATATGTCATTATGGCAACCGCCAAAGGCACCGTTAAAAAGACCGCATTGTCGCAATATTCTAACCCTCGCAAAGTCGGTTTGCGCGCGGTCGACCTAGTCGACGGTGATCACTTGGTAGGAACTGCGGTAGTTGATGATACTAACGATATTATGTTATTTAGCAGTGAGGGTAAGGCAGTACGCTTTGCCGGGTTGGATGTTCGCGCTATGGGGCGTGTCTCGAAGGGTGTTCGAGGGATGCGCTTATCTTCCGAGCACCGAGTGATTTCGATGGTTATTCCTGAGGCCGATGGTTATCTGTTAACGGTTTGTGATAACGGCTACGGCAAACGCACGGCAACCTCTGAGTTTCCCAAGAAAGGGCGGGGTGGTAAGGGCATGATTGCAATTCAGGCGAGTGACCGAAACGGTCCGCTGGTTGGAGCCACGCAGTTATTTGATGGTGATGAAATTATGCTAATATCGGATCAGGGTACGATGGTGCGAACACGTGGTGACGAAGTCTCAGTTGTTGGGCGTAATACCCAGGGTGTGAGGATTATTCGCTTAAAGGAGCAAGAAAGCTTGTTGAGTTTGGCGCGTATCGCTGAGCCGGATGAAATTGAGCCGGATGGGAACGAAGATACGTCAGATGAATAGGGGAGCTCCCATATGCTGACTGATGATCCATTGCTATCGTTACGCGACGAAATAGACGCGATAGATCAGCAAATTATACTTGCCATAAGCCGTCGGGCGGAATGCGCGCAGCGGGTAGCTCACATCAAGCAGCAGCAGGGCAATACCAGTTATTACCGGCCTGAACGCGAAGCGCAGGTGTTGCGCAGAGTGATGGACGACAATAAAGGCCCGGTTGACAACGAGGACATGGCGCGTCTTTTCAGACAGATTATGTCCGCTTGTCTCGCTCTGGAACAACCTTTAAAAGTGGCTTTTTTGGGCCCCGAGGGAACCTTTACACAAGAGGCCGCCATAAAGCATTTCGGGCAATCGGCGATTAGTATGCCAAAAAATGCGATTGATGAGGTATTCCGCGAGGTAGTTGCCGGTGGCTGTGACTACGGCGTTGTACCCGTTGAAAACTCAACTGAGGGTGTTATTAGTCATACTTTGGACAGTTTTATCGACTCCTCACTAACGATTAGCGGGGAAGTCGAGTTGCGAATCCACCAGCATTTTATGATTGGTGCGAGTACTCATGAAGATAAAATTACCCGAGTATATTCTCACTCGCAATCACTCGCTCAGTGTCGACAATGGTTGGATGCCAATTACCCGAGCATTGAGCGGATTGCTGTCAGCAGCAATGCAGAGGCGGCCAAGCTTGTGCAGGGCGAGTGGAACTCTGCGGCGATTGCCGGCGATATGTCGTGCGACCTCTATAACTTAAAAAAGTTATTTGAAAATATCGAGGATCGACCGGATAACTCTACGCGTTTTTTGATTATAGGACGTGAAAGTGTGCCCATCAGCGGCGACGATAAAACCTCTGTGGTGGTTTCTATGCGCAATAAGCCGGGTGCATTACATGCACTACTGAAACCTTTTTATGAGGCAGGCTTAGATTTGACTCGGGTCGAAACGCGACCGTCGAAGAGTGGTAAATGGTCGTATGTTTTTTTCATTGATTTTTCCGGACATTGCGAAGACCCCTCAGTCGCCGCAGTTTTAGAACAATTAGCCGCCGAAAACGCCGATGTCAGATTGTTGGGCTCCTATCCTCGTGCGGTTTTATAATCTTAGCGAGAAACTTTCTTCTAATGGGACTGCGGATTTCTTTCTTGGGTAATTATTCATGACAGACAATATTCGAGCGCGGTCAATAGCGTGCAATAGACTGGTTGTGATTGGTCTGGGTCTTATTGGCGCGAGTGCCGCAAAGGCCGCCCGGGAAAGAGGGCTTTGCAATGAGGTTATCGGTATATCGAGGCGTGACTCAACCTTGGAAATAGCGTTGCAGCAGGGAGTAATCGATCGTGCTGAGAGTAGTTTGAGTGCGCTAGCGCATGAGCTTGGACGCGGCGATATGGTGTTAATTAGCGTTCCTACACTGACTGTTTCCGAGGTCCTCGAAGACTGTTATCGACTATTGTCTAATCATGTGACGATTACCGATGCAGCAAGCGTCAAGGGCAACGTCGTTGACATGGCAAAAGCAATTTATGGTCAAATGCCTGAGCAATTA
>JAPKCN010000234.1 GCA_028822945.1 Porticoccaceae bacterium
CACCAACAAGTAACTTTCCCAATGATTTAACTATGAATGCGCTGTACTCGACTGTTTCACCTACGCTGCGCGCAAAAGCACTCGTTATGCTGTGTTCAATTCGGTAAACCATATTGTCAGGAAACTTACCCTTGGGCGCTAGTGTTACGCCTATTCGCCCTACGTCGACACCATCGATGTCAACCGAAACTGGCACAACTTCGACCCGCAAATCGACACTCTCGCGCTGAATCATAAGCACTACAGAGCGCTCGGGGCTAGCCGCCACGGTATCTATAAAGGTATCGATATGATCGATCAGCAAACCATTGACCTTTAACACCTGATCGCCGGCGGCTAGGCCAGCGCCTTCAGCAACGCTGCCTTCGTCGATTGCAGCAAAGTGTAAAGCCTGAAGTTCATAGGCTGGACTGATTCCCAACTCGCGCAGCGGAATTGGCTCCATCGCCTCACGCAACCATTTATCAATTGGCACTTGCAAAGGCACCGACAAGTTAGAATCAGGCAACTGCACGACAAAGGGTATTACACCACTTTCACCGATAAAACCGAACAAAGACTTTGACAGACTACCCCAACTTGGGGTCTCTTTATCACCTACAGATAGTATCGTCATACCGGGCTCAAAACCTGCTCGTTGAGCGTCTGAATCTAGTCCAACGTCCCCTATCACCGGCCTTACGCCAACTTCTCCAGACAGAAATATCAGCCAGAAAGCTAACACAGCCAAAACAAAATTAGCCAGAGGTCCGGCACTTACAATTGCGATTCTACGCCAAACGCTAACGCTGCTAAACGCATAGGGCAAATCCTCCTCGGCAACGTCTCCTGCTCGCGCGTCAAGCATTTTCACGTACCCTCCGAGCGGCAGTGCAGCCAACACAAACTCAGTACCCAGCTTGTCGGTCCAGCGCACCAGCGGCGTGCCAAATCCGATTGAAAAACGCTCTACCTTGACGCCGCATCGACGCGCTACCCAAAAATGCCCAAACTCGTGAATAGTCACGAGCACACCCAGGGCTATAAAAGTATAAAAAAGGGTTTCCAGTATCTGCATAACTTAACGCTCAATCCTCTTGACTCGGGCCATAGCCATGCCGCGAGCTATCATATCAGCCTCTTCGACAGCGGCAAGCGACTCAGGTTCATTAAATTTATAAGCCAACAGGGTATTATCGACCACGGAGGCAATCTCAGTAAAGCCTATACGCCGATCGAGAAACGCCTGAACCGCAATTTCATTTGCAGCATTTAGCACCGCAGGCGCATCACCGCCTATTTTAGCTGCGCTATAAGCAATCTGCAGACAGGGAAAATTAGATTGATCCGGCGCCTCGAAATCGAGTTGCGAAAGTGCCACCAAATCTAAATTCTCAACGCCCGACTCGATCCGCTCAGGCCATGCCAAGGCATGCGCGATGGGTGTGCGCATATCGGGATAACCCAACTGTGCCAAGACCGAGCCGTCCAAATATTGCACCAAAGAGTGAATAATGCTTTGTGGGTGCACAACCACATCGATATTCTCGGGCGACATAGCAAATAACCAGCCAGCCTCAATCACTTCGAGTCCCTTATTCATTAAAGTGGCAGAGTCAACTGAGATTTTTTGACCCATTTCCCACTTCGGGTGCGCACACGCTTGCTCCGGCGTTACCGATGCCATATGAGCCAGCTCCCAGCCTCGAAATGGCCCACCAGACGCAGATAACAATAATTTCGATACGCCACCGCGATGATCGGAACTATAATACGTTGGCAAACACTGAAAAATCGCATTATGCTCGCTATCTATTGGCAGTAATATAGCCTCAGAATCGACTACCGCCTGCATAAATAGCGTGCCAGCCATCACCAATGACTCTTTATTCGCCAATAATACTTTTTTCCCCGATCGGACTGCCGCCATTGTAGAGCGCAGCCCGGCGCTACCGACAATAGCCGCCATTACACTATCAACACTCGGGTCACTGGCCACATCACATAGTGCTTGGGCACCTACAAGAACCTCAGTAGGGCAATTCCCATCGACCAAGAGCGCCGATAACTGCGCACCGATCTTGTTGTCCAGAACTACCGCATAACTTGGCTGATAACGAATACACTGCTGCGCCAACCTATGGAACTGCCGGTGGCCACTCAATGCAAAAATTTTAAACTGCTCTGGGTGACGATCAATCACCTTAAGCGTGTTAACGCCTATTGTGCCGGTGGCACCTAGTAGTGTGATCGTTTGCTGCATCTAACGCGGCCAGCTTAACAGTAACAGAGCAAATAATGGCAGCCCTGCCATTACGCCATCAATACGATCAAGAATACCGCCGTGACCCGGCAGGAGTTGACTACTGTCCTTCAACCCGCTCTGGCGTTTGAGCATACTTTCAAATAAATCGCCAAATACAGATATAAGTGCCACAGGAAATATCAACAGCGCAATAGCGCCAGCTGACATCGTAGACGGTGCCGCGAGGACAAGTCCCACAAATAACGGAATTTGTATCACCAAACCACACACGAAACCCTCCCAGGTTTTACCGGGGCTTACATGGGGAGCCAACTGCCTTTTACCCAGTGCCTTGCCGCCAAAGTAACCACCTATGTCGGCGAATACGACCACACCGATACCTAAAAATAGCAGGCCATCGCCATATGGCTGAGCCAGGATCACTACCACTGCTAACCAAGTAAACAATAGCAGCAGCAGACCGTTCATCGCCAATATCGGCGGCCATGACCACAACCTAGAGCCGGTTGGATAGCACCACAAAAATATAAAATTGACCAACCAAAGCCCCAACGCGGCAATCAACCAATATTGACCCGACTGCAGATCAATCTCACCAAAAAAATTTAAACTGCGTCCAGCGATTGCCAACCCAGAAAATAGTAAC
>JAPKCN010000235.1 GCA_028822945.1 Porticoccaceae bacterium
CAGATGATATGGCTAATGCGGCACTGTGGTTGTTATCTGATGAGTCATTTATGACCGGCAGAATACTGGATATCTCTGGCGGTCAAACCTTGCGACGTATTCCAACTGCGACAGAGATGGGATTTTGATTTAGTCCGAATAAAAAGGCTAAAGTGTCTTTGCAAACTACTTTCCTATGGGATAATCAAAGATGGCGCTATCTGAAACCGCTTTGGTCCATTACTTTAAGATTGGGATCATAGTTACAGCATAGCTAGGCCAGAGGTGGCAGCTGCGTCTGCCCGATATCGAGCAAATTAGCGAACTCCTCTCGCAGCAAATTCTTCTGCACCTTGCCCATTGTGTTGCGCGGCAGCTGCGCTACAAACACTACCCGCTTAGGGACCTTAAAACCGGAGATTTGCGCCTTTAATGCAGTAATTACAGCAGCTTCTTCGATGTCACCATTGCGGACCACCAGTGCAACTAAGGCCTCGCCAAAATCTGCGTGAGCAACGCCGATCACTGCAGACTCAAGTACTCCTGCTAGTTCGTCAATGACTAGCTCTACCTCTTTGGGGTAGATATTTAAACCACCACTGATTACCATATCTTTGGCGCGACCGACTATAGCCACATATCCATCGGCACTAATTTGCCCTTTGTCCCCAGTATTAAAATAACCATCAGCGGTAAAATCCTCGGCGGTCTTCTCTGGCATTTTCCAGTAGCCTTTGAAGACATTACCGCCCCGTACTTGTAAAGAGCCAATTTCGTCATAGGCTAATGGCTGGTTTTTATCATTGGTAATGCGCACTTCTACGCCGGGCAACGGCAAACCGACTGTACCGGCACGACGCTCACCATTAAGTGGATTTGAGGTATTCATGTTGGTCTCGGTCATACCATAACGTTCTAGAATACGATGTCCTGTGCGCGCCTCAAAATCATCAAAGGTCTCGATCAATAGCGGCGCCGAGCCTGAGATAAATAGCCGAATATTGACAGTCGACTGCCGGCCAAAGCGGTCGCTACCAAGTAGTCGGGTGTAGTAAGTCGGCACACCCATCATCGATGTTGAGAGCGGCAATGTCGCCAATATCTCATCCAAGTCAAAGCCAGCCAGCCAGCGCATGCTCGCGCCGCTTAAAAATACACAACCCAGCGCGACGAAAAGACCATGGACGTGAAAAATCGGCAGTGCATGTAACAGGACATCTTTTTCGGTAAACCCCCATCCTTTGACTAGCGAGACTGCGTTACTGCGCAGGTTTTCATGACTCAGCATTATACCTTTCGGTGTTCCGGTGGTGCCGGATGAGTACAGTAACGCGGCGAGGGAATCGGGCTCTAAATCTGCGACCGGCAGCTCACTACTAATCTTAAAAACATGGTCGGTTAAACTGCCACTGCCATCAGCATTAAGCGTCAGTAGAGTGGATACATTTGCCTGTTGGCAAAGTGGTTTTAATACAGCGACATCGGCTTGATCACATACCATTAATACCGGTTCGGCATTGCCGAGAAAATAGGTCAGTTCATACTCCTTGTAGCCAGTATTAAGAGGGTGGAACACAAAGCCACCGCGCAAGCATCCCAAGTAGAGCACCAACGCCTGGGTGGACTTGGCCACCTGCACCGAAACGCGGTCGCCGCGCTGCACCCCTAGCTGCGAAAGAGACGCTGCCATCTGGCCGGCTGCACTATCTAGCTGACCGTAGCTTAGTGTTGAGCCGTCCACTTCGGTGAGTGCGGTTTTATCGCTGAAGCGATGAAAAATCACCTGAAAATGGGCATATAGATTGCCATTAACCATGCGCTACTCCCTAAAATTATGCCGCCGCTAAACAGCCAGTCGGACTAAGAAAAATAATAGCGATGGCGCGAGTAAACAGCCCACGCCAGTGTAAAACGTTGCGGTCATCGCACCATAGGGGACTAACTTTGGGTCGGTGGCAGCTAGCCCGCCAGCGACGCCACTGGTCGTCCCCATTAATCCGCCGTAGACCATCGCCGAGTAGGGGTTATCTAAACCAATTGACTTCGCCACTAGGGGTGTACCTATCATCACTAGCACCGATTTCACCAGGCCTGCACCGACGCTCAATGCAATCACCTCAGAACTCGCGCCTAGCGCAGTGCCAGTCACAGGCCCAACAATATAAGTTGCAGCACCGGCGCCAATGGTAGTGATGGATACCGCATCGGTATAGCCGAACGCCATCGCGACCAATGCACCTACCAAAAACGACAGTACCACACCGATAACAACCGAAAGGGCTCCTGCCCAACCGGCTTGCTTGAGAGCACGAGTATCGGCGCCAAATGCCGTGGACACAATAGCAAAGTCACGTAGCATCGCGCCGCCCATTACGGCCACACCACTAAATATCGAGATATCTGCTAAACCTCTGTTGCCACCTGTATAAGTACCCCCAAAGTAAGCCATCAACAGACCGATGGCGATCGCTACCGCCGAGCCATGAATCACCCCGCGACTAAGTTTATTAGACACCCAATAAGAGAATGCAGTAATAGCGCCTACCAATAAAAAAGCGGTGATCAACCCTTTATTTACTAACACAGCCGTTAGCAGTTCCATTATTGGTGCTCCTCTAATTCGTCCTTCATAAGCTCGGCTCCATTGCGTGCAATGCGGCTAAATAAAGGTATCAGCATAAAGCTGACCACCACCGCCAATACGCCGGCGACCAGTGCCAACCAGCCGCTTTCAATGGCACCTGCAACGTTCTGCTTGGCCGCCATCGCTACGACGATGGGGATATACATGGCGCTCCAAAACGCAATGCCGCTCTGGCTTAGTTTGTTTAATTGCCAGCGGTCGCGTGCCTGGCTGGTGAAGTAGAGCAATAACAGCATTGAAATTCCGACACCGCCAACATTAGCTTC
>JAPKCN010000050.1 GCA_028822945.1 Porticoccaceae bacterium
GACTAGCCCAACGCCTCTGACTGACGAAGAATTTAATAAGAGTAGCGGGCCAGCGAAAGCTGATTTGTCGACTGGCATAGCAAATACCCACTAACAATGGGCAAAATACCTATTTTAAAAAAGTATACTTGACCGCTGAAATAGCTGTTGGTATAACGTTACAACTGCGATGTCGCAGCCATGGAATGTTAGCATAGGAGAATTTTTTTTGAGCAACTCTTGCAAATCTTACAAAGGGGAACAAATGTGAATAAATCTGAACTAGTAGATTCAATAGCTGAAGGCGCCGATATATCGAAGGCGTCTGCGGGACGTGCACTGGATTCCGCGATCGATGCGATAACGACAGCACTAAAAAATGGTGATCAAGTTTCTCTTGTGGGTTTTGGCACATATTCTGTTAAGCACAGAGCCGCGCGCACTGGCCGTAATCCCCAGACCGGTGCAGAGATTCAAATTTCTGCAGCGAATGTACCTAGTTTTAAGGCGGGTAAAGCATTGAAGGACGCAGTTAACTAGGATGGATTTTGAGTTGTTCGACTAGAACTCCTCTAAATATAGGGCGCACTTCACAGGCGCCCTTTTTTTTATATTAGGATGATGCAATGTTAGACGATTTTCGAAGTGGTATGCGCGGCATTGCGCTGGTCATTGTTGGTTTTATTGCGATTATTTTTACTTTTTCAGGCATTGGCTCGCTGTCAATGACGGGCGTTGGCAGTGGTGCAGCGGCAAGTATTGATGGCGACGCTATTACTGAGCAGGACGTGGCACTTGAACTACAACTGACTAAGTCTCGCATCCTTAGCGAAAACCAAGGGCTGCGTACCGACCAACTTGACGATCAGATGCTTCGGCCAGGCGTAGTCGAACGATTGATCGCTAACAAGGCATTAAGCCAGAGTGCTGATAATAGCGGCATGGCGGTAGCTGCAACCGCGGTGTCTCAAATCCTTTTGGACGCCGAGTCGTTTCAGACCGACGGTGTTTTTGATGAAGACCGATATCGCTATTTTATACGTGAGCGCGGGCTTACCAATGCTCAGTTTAAACTTCAACTGGAGGATGACATCTTGCGCGGTCAGGTGGTGGCCGGCTATCGACAGTCAACTTTTATTACCCACAGAGAGCTACAACGTTTAGCAGAGGTGGTTGATCAGGCACGCGACTATTACTATTTAAGTGTGCCATTAGCGCCGATCTTGGATGCAGTGGAAGTCCCTAGGGAGATTTTGCGAGCCTATTATGACCAGCACCTCAGCGAATTTGAGAGCGAGGAGCAGGTGGTTCTAGACTACATCGAACTGAGCGCAGATTTATTAGTCCTAGACGAACCGATCTCTGATACCGATGTTCTACGGCGCTTTAATGAGGAAAGTGGCAGTGCGGTCAGCAGCACATCGCGTCGCGTAGCGCACATTTTATTGGATCAAACCGATGAAACTGCCATAGCGGAGATCATGGCTAATATTTCCGCCGGTACCGAGTTTGCAGAATTGGCCAAAGAGTATTCTACGGATGTCGGATCAGCGGCACGCGGTGGTGATCTGGGCTTCACCGACGGTTCTATGTTTCCGGAAAATTTTGAAATTGCTCTTGCAGCTCTGGAGGTCGGTGCCGTCTCGCCACCTGTAAAGACTGAAAGTGGTGTCCACTTGATTAAACTACTCGATATAGACCAATCGACCTTTGAGCTAGAGATTGAATCGGAGAGGATTGCATCGCAGTTGCGCCGCGAGCGGCGTGATGTGTTGTTGGTAGATAAATTGGCGAAATTGCGCGAACTTAGTTACAACGCGGAGTCGCTCGCTGAAATTGCGGTCGAAGTTGGTCTGAGTGCGTCGGTATCAGAGCCTCTAAGCCGTTTTGGCGGTGCGGGGATAGGTGGTATTCCTGATATCATCGAGGTCGCTTTCAGCGAGCAGGTACTAGTAGACGGTTACGCCAGTGAAGTCCTTGCACTGGACGAAGATCGCTACATAGTAGTTAAACTTCAAGAGCATATTTTAGCTGACCAAAAACCCTTTGACGAGGTTTCAGAAGAGGTTTTAAGTGCCTATGTAGCGGTTCGTGCCGGTGACTTGATACGCCAGCGCGGAGCTCAGCTTATGGCTCGCGTGGAAGCGGGCGAGAGCGTCGAAGAAGTCGCTAAGGCCGAAAGCCTCGAGTGGCAAGTGGTGCTCGACGTAAGGCGTTCTGCGGCCTCGGTTAATACCGAAATAAATGAATTTGCCTTTAGTTTGTTATCTGCAGAAGACCCCGTTAATGCAAGTTTTATTGATAGCGCAGGCGACCTTATACTGATATCGCTACAACGCACAGCAGCCGGAGATTATGCGTCTTTAAAAGCTACTGATCAGCGGGCCCTAAAAGATGCGGTTTTGGTCGCGGCAGCAAATCGTGAGGTATCGGCGTTTCAACAGGCACTGGTCGAGAATGCCTCTGTGATCAGGTAATAATGACAACATCGAACATCGAACATCGAACATCGCTGAGAGTATTTCTCTGGATGGTGATCGGCGGGTTTGCGCAGATGCCAGTGTCGACAGCCTGAACAGTCGCTCCCTGCCGCCAAGGCTTAGCGAGAGCCTCACTATCTTTTTGCGTCTATAAACAAGGTCAAGCGCTGCCCCGGCAGAATAATCGTGCTTCGCTTGATTTTGTTCCATCTTGTAATGTCGGCGATAGATACTCTGAAAGAGCTAGCGATAATCGACAGCGAGTCCCCCGACTTGATGCGATAAGAGATCCTTCGGATTGTTGACCGGTTCTTAGAGGTCGATGTAACGTCGAGCGTCTGACCTACTTTCAAAACGTCGCTGGTCAAATCATTGATGCGACGTAGTTTTACTAATGACATATTAAATTGGTCTGCAACTCCCGACATCGAGTCTCCTGCTTTAACGTTGTATGGAACAATCGGTTGAGACGTGGTTTGCGGTTCGCCCGAGCGAACGTGATCGGCATTTGGAATCGTTAAAATTGTACCAATAGACAGTTGATCCGAGTTTAGATTATTGGCATTTTTTAACCAGCTTGTGCGGGTTTGATAACGCTCTGCAATGCCGCTAAGTGTATCGCCTCTCACCACTCTATACTGATGTTGTGTAATCCAAGAGCGCCGATCGCTGTAGTCTAAAAAATCTTGCAACTGGCTGCTGTGGTCGATCGGAACGAGCAACGTATAGCGACCAGTCGGTGGTGTTACAGACCGTCTAAAGGCCGGATTTAGATGGTTAAACTCGTTTGCTGCAAGATTCGCTTTGTCGGCTAGCAGAGTCAATTCAATTTGACCGTCGAGTATGATTTCTTTGAAATATGGGTGGTTCGGAATATACGGCAGTGTGATTGCGTAGTGTTGTGGATTTTTAATTAGGTCGGCTAAAGCCAATAATCTAGGGACATAGTTGTAGGTTTCTGTCTTTAACTGCAGAGACCAAAAATCTCCCGAACCGCCAGCGGTACGATTCTTTTTAATCTGTTTGGCCAAAAAACCCTCGCCAGCATTATAGGCGGCCAAGGCCAATAACCAGTCATCATCAAATAACTTATGCAGATATTGTAGATAGGTAATTGCTGCTATGGTCGAGGCGGTAACGTCACGTCGCCCGTCATACCAATGATTGCGCTCTAGACCGAAGTACTCTCCTGTTCGCGGGACGAACTGCCAAAGACCTGCTGCATGACTAGCGGAGTATGCTAGCGGGTCGTAGGCGCTCTCTATAATGGGTAGCAGAGCAAGCTCTAATGGCATGTCGGCACGCGCCAATTGATCTGTAATGTAGTGGATAAAGGGCCGTGAACGCTCAAAAACGATGGCAAGATAGTCCGTTCGTTGTAAATACTCCTGTCGGAAAGCTGCGACGCGCGGTGGTAAGTGGTTGGGAGTCAGTTGATAACCGTTGCGGATTGTTTGCCAGATCGCTGGCTTTTGCAGCATTCGGACTCGTGCAGGAGGTATCGTAACTGGGTTAGTTCGAATAACATTAGAGGCGGCCAATTGGCTAGCTAGAGGCGCTGCAGCGGTTTTGAGACTCGGATCTACGCTCGCCTGTGTTAGCGATTGTAGCGTCGCAAGCGTTCCACAACCGCTGACTAGAAGCACTGTCATTAACAGTGCTGCGCTCAATCTGGGGGCTACAAAGATTGTAGTTGTTCGAATCACATCATTTCTTATTAGTTTAACGTCGGCTTATTGGGTGTCAGATGATTAAATATTACCGTTGTGTTGCCCGCGCCTTAAAAGTTATCTTTCCATTCTCGTAGCACTCTAAATATTTCGTCTGCTGCTAGGTTAGTATTGCCCATGCGAGCCATTGCTGCGCTGGCAACTTCCGGCGCTAGAGTACGTATAAAAGGATTGGTGCGTTTTTCTAAGGCGATACTGCTCGGTATAGTTGGCCTTCCGGACGCACGTGCCGCCGAATCGTCAACCCAGCGCTGCTGTAGGTCTGAATTGTGTGGCTCTATGGCTAGGGCAAATCGAAGATTAGCCAGGGTATATTCATGCGCGCAGTAAACCTCGGTGTTGTCTGGCAATATCGAGAGTTTACCGAGGGAGTGATGCATCTGTGGGGCACTCCCCTCGAATAAACGCCCACAGCCACCGGCAAAAAGGCTATCGCCGGAAAAAAGTATCGGCGCGTGCCGGTTGGTAGCAGCGGCATAATAGGCGATATGATCGAGCGTGTGGCCTGGCACTTTTAAGACCTCAAAGTCGAGGCCGATGCACTGCACTGTCTGGTGCTCGCTCAACGGATGTGTGATGCAATCCGCTGGCGATGGGCTCGGACCGTAGACCGGCACGGGAGCGAACTCGATGAGTCCACTTACGCCGCCGACGTGGTCTGGGTGATGATGCGTAATTAAAATTCCGGCCAGTCTGCGGTCGTGGTCGCGCAACCATTTGAGCACGGGTTCCGCATCGCCTGGATCGACGACGAAAACACCTTGCTCCTCGGCACGGCTGACTATCCATATATAGTTGTCATGCAGAGCCGGTATTGGAACAATATCGATTGCGGTATCGGTACCCATCATCAGTTAATCATCTCGCGCTGGTGTTTACAGAATCGAGAGAACATAATAAGAGGCAAATACCGTTTAGTCACCCACTATGTTGTCCAAGAGCATAAAAAGCTTACGAAAATCCGTATCAAAGCGTTTCGAAATCGCTGATCTCGCGTGGTCTGCGGGCCCCTTAAAGGGCTGGTTTGAGTCTGACTTTGGTGCTTATATCAAGGCTTTTGAACGGCGAACTATGGGAGCCTTATATTCTCAACTGCCAGGTTACCGACTGTTGAGTCTGGGTGTGCCCGCAGATTCACAGCTGGCAGATAATTTTGCTCAACTGCATCGCTTTAGCGTATATCCCGCCGAGAGCGATGGCCTACATGCGGCGATCTGTAATTATGATCAGCTGCCGATTCCGTCGGGCGTAGTCGATGTGGTGTTGCTCCAGCATAGTTTAGAATTCTCCGCCTCACCCAAGGCGGTGCTGGCGGAGGTGGGTCGCGTCGTTATGCCAGGCGGGCATTTGCTCCTCTGTGTATTTAATCCATATGGGTTCTTTGGGGGACTGAAATGGTTCATGCAATTATTTTTTAACCGACCGCAGTACCGCTTTCATAATTTGCGTTGTAATCGACTCTCAGACTGGCTTTCACTGCTGAGTTTTCAAGTGCTCGATGTACACTATGGTGCGTTTAATCCGATGGGTAAAGCGCACCCCGAGGGGGCTGATTTAGCAGCCTGGGACGACTGGTGTGAGCGCGCCAATCTGCCCTGCGGGAATGTCTATATCATCCATGCGGTGAAGCGCGAACGGCAAGGAATTGGCCGACGCTCAGTTAAATGGCACAGACCGGCCTATGGGTATAGTCATCGTAAGACCGGGGGCCCAATCTTATCTAGCAATGCGATTACCCAGCGATACAAATCTTCCGAGGAAAGCCATGCAGCACGTTGAAATATTTACTGATGGAGCTTGTCGCGGCAATCCCGGGCCGGGTGGTTGGGGCGTTCTGATGCGACATGATGGTACTGAAAAATCACTCTGTGGCGGCGAGTTAGAGACTACCAATAACCGTATGGAATTGACTGCCGTAATCGAGGCTTTGACTGCTTTGAAGCGGCCTTGTAATGTAATACTGTCATCCGACTCGACCTATGTGCTCAAGGGCATACAAGAATGGTTGCCGAACTGGAAAAAACGCAACTGGAAGACGGCAGCCAAAAAGCCGGTTAAAAATGTCGATCTCTGGCGACAGCTCGATGATCGCATTCAAGGACATCAGATAGATTGGCGATGGGTCAAGGGTCATAGTGGGCATCGCGAGAATGAGCTAGCAGACCAGCTTGCGAACCGAGGAACCGACGAGGTTCTGAGCAATCGCCGACAAACAGATACACAACAATTCGAGGAACTATGAGACAGATTATTTTAGATACTGAGACGACTGGGTTAGAAACGTCACAGGATCATCGTATTATCGAGATTGGCGGTGTCGAGATGATCAATCGGAAGCTTACCGGACGCCACTATCATCAATATATCAATCCGCGGAGATCGATCGATGAGGGCGCCATGGCGGTACACGGTATCAGTGAACAATTTTTGGCTGACAAACCTGTATTTGCTAGCGTTGTTAAAGAGTTTTTGGGTTTTATCGACGGCGCTGATCTGGTGATACACAATGCCCCCTTTGATATTGGTTTCATCAATCATGAGATAGCAAAGTTGGATGGAGTCTACGCGCCTGTCGACGAATGTTGCCATGTTGTCGATACTCTGGTTATGGCTCGCGCTAAGCACCCTGGACAAAAAAATAATTTGAATGCGCTCTGTAAGCGCTATGGGGTCGATAATTCGCAACGCGAATTGCATGGCGCACTGTTAGATTCTGAAATTCTTGCCGATGTCTATCTGCTGATGTCTGGAGGCCAGGTGAACTTGAATATCAATCAGCAATCAGGCGGTAGTGTGCGAGATGCAGATGGTTCGCTAGCGGTAATGGCGCGTCGTATTGCGGCGACCAGACCACCGTTGAGGGTGATTAGGGCGAGTGCCGAAGAGAAGCATCGCCATACTAAAAAACTGGCGAGTATTCAATTAGCCAGCGGTCGATGTCTGTGGCTCGATGACGGCGATTAACGTTTGAATGAGAGCAACGGCCCAGTAACGCCAGCGACAACCCGGCAGTTTGCTCTGTTGGAGCGGGAGGTGTTTGATCGCGCTATAGCTGTCGAGCGCTGGCCCTTGATCCGTGGGTTGCGTCGCTTGCAGCGCAGTACCCAAAAACCCCGAGAGTTAGACTCCGATTGGCGCCACTGGTGGGATCGTTACGCGCGTGCGCAAGCCGCAGTCGAGAGCCGCCGCAGTAATTGTCCACGTATAGAGCTTCCCGATCTCCCAGTCAGTCATCGAGTCAACGAAATCTGCGCATTGATACGGGATCATCAGGTGGTGGTGATTGCCGGCGAGACTGGGTCTGGCAAGACCACACAGTTGCCGAAGATGTGCCTGATGTCGGGGCGCGGTCTGTTTGGACAGATTGGCCATACGCAACCGCGCAGAGTTGCCGCTCGCAGTGTCGCGCAGCGCCTCGCTGATGAATTACAATCCACTCTCGGTGAAAACGTGGGCTATCAGGTGCGCTTTGCCGATCAAAGCTCGCCCAATAGTTATATCAAAGTGATGACCGACGGGATTTTGCTCGCTGAAATTCAACGTGATAAATTCTTGAGTCGCTACGACACGCTGATTATCGATGAAGCCCATGAGCGCAGTTTAAATATAGATTTTTTGCTAGGCTATCTTAAAAAACTGCTGCCTAAACGCCCCGATTTAAAATTGATTATCACCTCTGCGACAATCGATGTTGAAAAATTTTCCGCGCACTTTAGTGAGGCCCCGGTATTGCAGATATCTGGGCGTAACTACCCCGTAGATATCGTCTATCGCCAACAAGATGACGCCGATAGTAATCGTGAGCAGATGATCATCGACTGTATTGGCGAAATTAAGCGCTCGGGTGCCGATGGCGATATCTTAGTCTTTCTGAGTGGTGAGCGTGAAATTCGCGAGACTAGTTTAGCCATCCGCCGAGCAGATATGCATGACCTCGAGGTCGTCCCGCTTTATGCGCGATTAAGCCTCAGTGAACAGAGTAAGATCTTTTCGCCTCATCGGGGGCGGCGGGTAGTGCTGGCGACGAATGTTGCAGAGACATCTTTGACCGTGCCAGGTATTGGTTTTGTCATCGACAGCGGGCGCGCGCGGGTGTCGCGCTATAGTTACCGTACTAAGGTGCAGCGTCTACAAATCGAAGCAATATCCCAAGCCAGTGCCAACCAGCGAGCGGGGCGCTGTGGCCGGGTGCGCGCTGGAATCTGTTATCGGCTGTATTCTCAAGAGGACTTTGAGGGACGTTCGGAGTATACCGATCCCGAGGTTCAGCGAACCAGTTTGGCAGCGGTAATTTTGCGTATGCTAGAACTTGGTATTGGCGATATTCGCGATTTTCCCTTTATTGATCCGCCAGATCGACGCATGTTCAGCGACGGCTATAAGCTGCTTGAAGAATTGCAGGCAGTGACCATCGACGGCGTATTGACGCCAATCGGTAAACAAATGGTGGCCATACCGCTAGACCCTAGATTGTCGCGAATCTTGATCGAGGCTTCGAATACTGGCGCATTGAGCGAAGTTATGGTGATCACCACCGCCTTGAGTATTCAAGATCCACGCGAACGTCCGGCGGATCGGCAACAGGCGGCCGACCTGATACATCGCGTATGGCGAGATGCAGATTCCGATTTTGCGACCCTAAATAATCTTTGGAGTGATCTTGAACAGCGACGACAAAGTCTTTCAAAAAGTCACTTTGCCAAATACTGCCGCAGTCACTATTTGTCGTTCTTGCGCGTCAGAGAGTGGCGCGACTTGCATCATCAAGTGCACGCTTCGTGCCGACAACTTGGTTTTAAAGAGAATCGTCAGGCTGCAGATTACGCCGCTGTTCACCGTGCGCTGTTGAGCGGATTTCTCAGTCAAGTGGGTATTCTCGATGGCCGTAGAGAATTTCTAGGCACTCGTAATCGGCGCTTTTCGATTTTCCCAGCGTCGGGGTTGGTCAAGGCCGCGCCTAAATGGATTGTTGCTGCAGCGTTGATGGAGACCCACAAACAGTATGCTTTAAATGTCGCTAAGATCGATCCAGCGTGGATAGCACCACTCGCCAGTCACCTTGTCAAGAGCAGTTATAGTGAGCCGTTTTATCATCCGCGCTCCGGGCAGGTGATGGCCAATCAGCGTCAGACACTCTTCGGTCTGACGGTGATTGAGAATAAAAAAGTGCAGTATGGGCAAATTGCGCCAGTTGAGGCGCACGCGGTATTTGTGCAACAGGCGCTGGTAGAGGGACGCTACAGCGGAAAAGGTGATTTTCATGCCAGTAATCAGCAGTTATTCGGCGATCTACAGGGGTTTGAAGATCGCACCCGCCGTCGCGATCTGGTCGTCGATGAAAGGGCAATGCAGGCGTTTTATGGGCAGCGGGTTCCGGAGAGTATTTGTAACCTAGCAGATTTTGAGAAATGGCGTCGATCGGTTGAGAGCGACGGCAGCCGCATGTTGTATATGACCACTGAGCACTTGTTACTGCGCGATTTAGGGTCGGATGAACGGGCGCAATTTCCCGAGAGTCTCGACTTTGGCGGCAATCAGTATCAATTGCGCTATCACTTTGAGCCCGAACATCCTCACGACGGTGTTAGTGTGATGGTGCCCCAAGCGCTACTCCATCAACTACCTAGGTACTATTTTGATTGGTTGGTGCCGGGTATGTTGCGCGACAAGTGTATTGCCTTGGTCAAGAGTCTGCCTAAGCAATTGCGGCGGCAATTGGTGCCTGTACCCGATACGGTGGATAAAATTTTGCGTGAAATAAAACTGCAGAATCGACCACTGGTCGATGTGCTCGGAGAGCAATTACGCAGACATTTTGGCGTTGACGTTGGCGCTTCTGATTGGGAGTTGGACAAGCTTGATCGCTGGTATCAGATGAATTATATCCTCGCCGATAAAAACGGTGAGACCATTGCTATGGGCCGGGATGCGCAGCAACTGCAGCGCGACTATCGCCAACAGATTAGCGGCACTATGGAGCGCGCACCAGACGACAAGCACACCCGACAAGGACTAACAGATTGGGATTTTGACGATCTGCCGACCGAAGTGACACTGGTGAATGGGAACCTTAGAGTCACGGCTTGGCCAGCGTTGCGCGATTGTGGCGACAGCGTTTCAATCGAACTGCTGGATAGCCTCGCCAGCGCCGAATATGTGAGTCTCGCTGGGCAATTGCGACTGGCGTTATTAAAAGCGCGAGATGTCTCGCGCTATCTGTCTAAGAACCTTTTACGTAAAAGTGATTTGGCACTGTCTGCAGCTGGATTGAGCAGTCGCCAGCAGGTAGTTGAAGCGCTTATAAGTGCCGCGGTCGATGAAGCGTTGTTTGGTTCTTTAAAAGTGTTGCGCTCGCGGTTAGAATTTGAAGCCTGTTACGCCGCAGGGATCGGTAGGGTAGTAGAAATTGCGCAACACCAAGCGGATCAAATTGAGCACCTGTTGCCCGACCTACG
>JAPKCN010000051.1 GCA_028822945.1 Porticoccaceae bacterium
TTTGCTTGGTAGTCCGGAGGAGGAGGGTGATCACATAGGCCCACTTTTTGATCGCATCCAATTTGACCGCGTACAATTTATGATTGGTATCGGTATTGACGAAGGCGCGACCTTACTCACCGGCGGACTCGGCCAACCTAAAGGGTTTGAGATGGGTTGGTTTGTGAAACCTACGATATTTTCGGATGTGACCAACTGCATGCGTATCGCCCGGGACGAAATATTTGGGCCTGTGCTGGTAATCATTCCGTTTGACGACGAAGCTGAGGCGGTAAAACTGGCCAATGATACTCCTTATGGGCTAGCTGCTTATGTTCAGACTGGCAATCGAGAACGCGCTCTGCGTTTGGCAAGCAAGCTCCGCGCGGGTGCAATCCATATCAATAGTGGCGCCTTCAATTATGGTTCTCCCTTCGGCGGCTACAAACAATCGGGCAACGGTAGAGAGGGCGGATTGATGGGACTTGAGGATTATCTCGAGACAAAAACGTTACACGGTATTGAGTAATTTTTGTACTAGTTACAATTTGGTCGGATAAGTGGCGTCATGCGCGTAAACCGGGGTCGCGCAAAGTTCCCGGAAGACCATTTTTAGGCGATTGTAGCGTCGTCACATGCGCGAAATATCTGCGTCGGCACGTTTAATTGCCCTTATGGTTTTTAAGATAATCTGAAATGTAATGAATAGATTTTGTTGCCTCTGACAAACGGTTATCGCACTCAAAAACGTGCTAGCGTTCGTGCCAAACCTTTAGGTTGGTATTTACGTCGTTCTCCCGCATTACTTTATTTAGGGTAATGGCCTGGCTCATTAATAGTTCGCGCGTGCCTGTCGTAATCATGCAGGACGGGAATGTCTCATCGAATGGCCCGTTAATGGGCGAAATAGTTGGATGACTAGGGCTATGCTCACCGGCATAGTGTATAGCGGCAACTCTGATATGTTCGGTTGTAATGGTTGGGTCACGACCATCGTTGTCACTTAGACTATAGCCGGAGTGGGTGAGGTCGTAACAAGGAGACAGTAATGCGACGGCGCCTGGCAAAGGTACTCCACAGAGTTTCGCGCGCAGCATCAACGACAGCGTGAAATTCCCGCCTGCGGACTTACCTGCCAATGCGAAATGTTTTTCGGCTAAAGCCTGATAAACCTCAAAACCATCATCGATAGCGGCTGTCCATGGATGTTCGGGTGCGTGCCGGTAATGTAGAGTAATTACCTGTGCGCCAATCAAACTTGCGAGCGGGGCTGCAATGGTTAAATCTTCGAATGGACTTCCTGTTACAAACCCGCCACCAAAACCATAAATGATAGGCCACTCACCTAATATTTTAGTCGGCATTACGCGCATATATAAAATACTACCGATAAAGATATCGTCAATCTTGATGGGATAATTGTTAAGAACGCGCGAAACAGCGGGAACGAAAGAGTTTCGTATTTCAGCCCGTAAAGTGGGTAGTTTAGCGGAGCAACGATCAGCTGTTGGTCTAGGTGCCGCCAGCAAAACTCGCTGCGATTCTAGGCTGATACGTTGATACATATTGAACGGCTGCTTCTCTAGCGAATTTAACGGGCGCTTAACCTTATAACTTGGATTGTTATCACTCCATACGTGGGGGCCGACTCAAAATTAATTATTACACTTCTGCGAAAACAACGGAATTTTACCGGTTTGAGAGCGACTCGTTATGTTTTCATATTTAGCGCTAGGGTCGCTAATATTCGCATTACGAGTATCGAAGTCGCTCTCAGCGACATGGCATGCTCTTCTAAGGAAATCTGCAGCGAGACCATGTTGTTGACTTAGCTGCGCAGGTCTTGAGCAATACCCTTTAGAACAGTGGTCAACGCCTCGAGTCGCAGTTGGGAAATGACGTCGAGGTCGCTATTTATCGCTGGGTGTTTGATCTTGTCGATCTTTTGGGCGATTTTTTTACGTTCGTTGCGACCTTTTGTAGTGCTAGCTTGGTCGAGTATAGCGGTAATCGTTTGACCGTCGCGTTCACTAATCGCGCCGCTGCGCCGCAGTTGGTCGATATAGGCTCGCGCCACGACAGGAGAGGTCGGCCAGGTCATCGGTATTTGTTGCTGTGGATTAAAGGTACCACGCGGGCCAATAGTTGGGTAGGCAAGGGCAGCGGCGGCGATTTCACTTTCGCTGAGATACTCGCTAGGCAGGAGTTTTAGAATATCCAGCCCTCGGGTGATCTCGGTTGCATAGAGCATTCCGTGATAGTAATAAGCCGACCAGTAACCGCCTACTATTAATTCGTCTTCGCGGATTGGGCCTCGGTCGAAGTAGCCGATCTCAAATGGGTTGGCGGAGTCTGTGAAGTCGATCACCGAGATACCTCCCTGATACCAGGCTTGCACAAAGATGTCGCGGCCGGGTACCGGCACTATAGAGCCGTTGTGTGCGACGCAGTTTTCAGTTTCTAACTGGGGTGCTGGGATCTTGAAGTGACTGCGGAATGTGAGTTTGCTGTCGACGATATCGTATATAGCATCGGCTCCCCAGTTCATAGGATCCCAGGCGCGACAGCGTGCGCGACCGCCACCGCCCCACTCGTCGGTAAACAATACTTTGGTGCCTGCGTTGTTAAAGGTGGCGGAGTGCCAATAGGCAAAGCCCGAATCGGTCACCGCATGAATCCGCTGGGGTTTGCGTGGATCGGTGATGTCAAACAGAATACCGTTGCCAGAACAGGCACCAGCGGCCAGATTGGCTGCCGGGAATACGGTAATATCGTGACACTGATCGGTGCGATAGGTCTCTTGGGTGTCATCGCCATGATCGCCGCCGCGCCAGAGGCCGGCTAGCATGCCGGTGTCGCTATCGGCGAATACCGCGGGACTATCGATAATGCGCGACTTGGCGGGATCATCGATAGGGATTTCGATAACATCGATGCGGAACAGCGCAGTGCGGTCATCGCCAGGTATATCGTCGATGCATTGGGCTAACTCCTCTTCATCACGCACGTCCCAGGTGCCCGAGTTGTAGACTAATATCTTGCCGTCGGGGGTAGGTCCCGCGACGACTGAGTGCGTGTGCGAGCCACGACATGTTTGTACTGCGCCGACCTGTATTGGACGAGTCAAATCCGATATGTCAAAGATTCGTAAGCCCTGAAAACGATCAGGGCTAGCATCTGCGGTGACGCCTTGCCGCCCGCAGTCGAGACGGCCACGAGTTTGCTCGACCGACATGAGGAGGAGGTTGCCAACAATCGAAATATCCCCCTGACCGCCGGGACAGACTATCGAGGTGATCAAACTTGGTAAGCCGGCTTGATCGATTTTGTACATGTTAAAACCGTGATAGCTGCCTGTCACTAAAAGCTTATCGCTGAAGGCCATATCCGTATTCATAAAGCTGAGCATCGGATAGCGTCGATCTTCGGCGGCATTTTGAATGGTCTGTTGACTGTCTTCGGTGGCTAAATTCTGCGCCGTGTCCTCATTATTTTTGTCTGTTGCAGCGCTGTCAGCAACTGGTTTGTCGGCGTCTTCGACGCCGCGCCCCTCGGGATTAGCCGGATCGTAAAACCCCACTGGCTTGCGTTGCGTCATGACGAGTTGCATATTCATAATCGCCTCACCTGCATCGAACAGTCCGGCAGACAAACCAGCTCTTGGGTCGCTCGAAAGACCTACTAGCAGGCTGTTCATACGTTCAATTTCTACCGCTTGGTCATTGCTTACATCGTTGGCAAATTCGTTGAGCAGGGGCTCATATGCAGATCCGGGCTGCTCTCTGAGCTCATCGACCATTTTGATCGCGCCATCGTGGTGTGCAATCATAAGGCTTAAAAAAAGCTCGTCAAATGCGGTACTCTGGGCGGCTCTCAATTGCTCCATTTGCTCTGCAGTGGCCATCCCCATCATAGCGTGCTTGGCGTGCTTGGCGTGCTTGGCGTGCTTGGCGTGCTTGGCGTGCTTGGTGGATTGGTTGTCAGCAATCCGCAACGCCTCGTCGCGTTGGCTTAACCAGTCTTGCATAAAGCGGGTCTCATCTTCCTGCGATACGTCAATGCGCTCGGCAACATTGAGAACCTCTTGATTATTCGTCCGCTGCCTAGCGAGTTTGCACATCATCAAGGCTTGGTGGTGATGAACGATCATATCTTGGATAAATCTCACATCGGCCGCCGTATAGGACGATTCGGCGATCGCTACCGCGGTTTTAGCGTCTAACTCGCGGGTCGGTTCCCCCGGTGCGCCGGGTTGTAAGATAGGCGCGGCGATAGATGTTGTGCCTAGTAAGCACAATGCAATAATTGCAGTGTTGGGGATAACCCTAAAACTGGCTTTACAACGATCACTGTAAGAGTTCATGGGCGGGTATACCTCCTGCAGCAAAGTGATTAAGTTGCCAGCACTATAGCACCCTGATTTTAGTGGGTTGATGTAAAGACCGTGACTGGGCTACAAAACGAATAATTTAAGCGTCGAAATTATAATCCTTTAATACCGTAATGATTTACATACCAGTGACGCTGCAGGCCACTCACTGTATGAGAGTCAACGTTCGCATGGTGCTTAAACCGCGCAGTTAGCGGTCAAAAATGGCTACGACTTTGTGCGCTAGGCGGTTATGGTTAGCACTTTAAATAACTTAATAGCGGTGTGCCATCAGTCTATCGATCATCTGTTGTGCCGCACGCGATATCGGCTGGCGACTGCGGGTCAAAACACCGACCGGGCGCTCTATCGTAGCGCCCGAACTTGGGCGGAAGATAGCCCCCAAGGCCCGCATTTAATAGCTACAAAGGGCGGGTACCAAGGCTACTCCAATACCGGCGGCGACCATCGATCCGGCAGTTGTGAGTTGGAATGCCTCAAAAATTTGCGGTGGCTGTTTGCCAGTTGCGAGTATTGCCTCATCGATCCAGCGACGGGCACTGGAACCGCGATTAAGGCAGATCAAATAGCCGTTTAACAGGTCACAAAAGATACTGTTTTAGCCGGGGTGAGTACATTTTTTGGCGGTAGTAGTGCGATAAAGCGATCATTAAATAGAGTTTGAAAGTTAAGCCCGTCGGCGGTCTCGCTCTCGAAGGTAATGCCGAGTTCCACGCGGCCAAGTTGGACTGTATGAATGACCTCCTCCATAACAATATCCTGCAGATTAACGTTAGGGGACTCACAAGCTAATTCAGCGACGACTGAGGGTATACAGTTACTCGTAGGAGAGTATGGCATCGAGGCTCAGTTTACCTCATTTTAGGGCAGGTAGGCCGCGGAGTTCATTAAAACCATCGTGCCAGTCGTCGAGAAACCGTCGCGCTATAGGCAGGAACCCTGTACTTTTCGGTGTTAGTGCAAGCGCGCGTCGAAAGGTTAAATAATGGGCCTCTAACGGCCTCCTCGAGGTTGCGGATCGTTGAACTAAGTGCGGGCTGGGACAAACTTAAATGCTCGCTAGCTCCGGTGAAACTGCCGGCATCGGCGATCACTATGAAGCCACGCAGTTGCTTTATAGTGATATTTTTTAGCATATTCAGTGTTCCATTTTTTCGATCAATTTATTACTTAATACTATTTGAGTTAATGATATGGCTGAGGCATCCTAGGTCAAAGTACTTTACTTGGAAAATTGAGTATGCAGCAACTTTGGCAACCCTCTAAAGAAGATATCAAACGCACTCAGATGCGACGCTTTGCTGATTATTTAGAAACGACACTCGGTCTGCAATTCATTGACTACCATACTTTTCACCGCTGGTCGGTGGATTGCCCCGAGCAATTCTGGCAGCACCTTTGGCATTTTCTCAAAATCCGCAGCTCACAAGACTTTACCGAGGTGTTGACGGATGCCGACAAGTTCCCCGGTGCACGTTGGTTCTGCGGTGCGAGATTGAATTTTGCGGAAAACTTACTCCGCAACCGGTCGCAAAAAATTGCACTTGTAGCGCGCTTAGAAAACGGCTCGCGTCGCACAATAAGCTACGCGCAACTTTACCGGCAGGTGGGTCAGTTGGCCGCTGCGTTGCGGCGGGTGGGGGTTGTTAAAGGGGATCGCATAGCCGGTTTTTTGCCGAATGTGCCTGAGACTGTCGTCGCTATGTTGGCGACTAGTAGCATAGGTGCTATCTGGTCATCGTGCTCGCCAGATTTTGGGATCAACGGCGTCCTTGATCGCTTTGGTCAAATAGAGCCAAAGGTACTCTTTGCCTGTGATGGCTACTATTACAGCGGCAAGACCATCGACTCAGTGCAGCAGGTAGGACAGATTTGTCAGCGGATCAGTTCCATTCAGCAGTTAGTTGTCGTGCCGCTTATCGACGCAGAGGTCAGCATACCTTTGGGCGTCGCCTATGCCGACTTTTTGCGGACCGACGATAGCTCGCCCCTCGAGTTTGAGCAACTGCCGTTTGATCACCCGCTTTATATCATGTACTCCTCGGGGACCACTGGGGTGCCCAAGTGTATTGTTCACGGCGCGGGTGGTACGCTGTTACAGCAACTCAAAGAACACCAGTTGCATGTGGATCTGCGATCTGAGGATGTGTTTTTTTATTTTACCACCTGTGGCTGGATGATGTGGAACTGGCTAGTCGCAGGTCTCGCTTCGGAGGCGACTTTGGTGCTCTACGACGGTGCGCCGTTTTTCCCCACCGCCACTGCAATGATAGATATGGCCGAGACAGAACAGATCAGTATATTTGGCACCAGTGCCAAATATATCGACGCCCTACAAAAGGCGGGTGTGTTGCCCGCTAAAAGTCACCGTTTGGACAACTTAAGGGTGCTGTTGTCGACAGGTTCGCCTCTGTCCCACGAAAGCTTTCGGTATGTCTACCGCGATATTAAGACGGATTTGTGTTTGTCATCTATTTCTGGCGGTACGGATATTTTATCCTGCTTTGTACTTGGCAATCCGACTCTGCCGGTATGGGAGGGACAGATCCAATGTCGTGGGTTGGGTATGGCGGTAGAAATTTGGGATGAATATGGCGCCGCGGTAGAGCAACAAAAGGGGGAGTTGGTGTGCGTGCGTCCGTTCCCATCGGCGCCGATTGGCTTCTGGAATGATCCGGACGATGAGAAATACCGCGCGGCTTATTTTACTCACTACCCGAATATTTGGGCGCATGGCGACTATGCTGAAATAACCGCCGAGAACGGCATTATTATTCATGGTCGATCGGATGCGGTACTCAACCCAGGCGGGGTGCGCATTGGTACGGCGGAGATTTATCGCCAGGTCGCCAAACTCTATGCGGTGGTCGACAGTATTTGTATTGGTCAGGACTGGGACGGGGATGTGCGGGTTGTATTGTTTGTTGTGTTGCGCGAGGGTGTCGCATTGGATGACGCGTTGTTGGGCGCTATACGCGCGGTTATTAGGCGCGAGGCAACGCCCCGTCATGTGCCTGCTAAGATAGTCGCGGTAAGCGATATACCGCGCACTATTAGCGGCAAAATTGTCGAGTTGGCAGTGCGCAATATTGTGCACGGCCGAGTGGTCACTAATCGCGATGCGCTGGCAAATCCCGAGGCACTCGAGCTATTTCAGGATCTACCTGAGTTGATGGTTTAAAACGCCCCAACCTTTCACCGTAAAACTGGCAGGCCTTTGCGTGCGTTCGACCAAGAGTTGTATGCCTGAGCTGTTTAAATAGCCCACTTTCGAGGTCGTTAAAATATTGCTGCAAGCGCATGTTAATGGGCTAGCTTAGCGCCAGTTAACCGGTTTAACAGACCAATATTCTAACCCTTTTTTGTATGCTAAATGGCAATTTCGCCGTGGCAATTATCTCTTCACTTGCGGGATTTGCTATACTGCACCACGATTTGCGGCGGGCCTTGTAATAGGCGCTCTGGCTGCTTTGCAACCTGCCTCCGGCCGTTTCTGCTAGTCGCATTAACGGTTCTGTATGCGGCACAAGTAAGCGCAGTAAGGGAATGTCTGGTGGAAATTGGTGATCGTCGTTATGTATAAATGTCGCTTCGCGACATTTATGTTTTAGGATTAGACCAAACAGCTTGAGCAATATTAGATTATGGAGTGGCACATGAGTCAAAGAGAAGTGGTGGTATTGAGCGGTGTAAGAACGGCGATTGCAGATTTTGGCGGCGCTCTAAAAGATCAACCAGCCACGGAGTTGGCAGCAAAAGTTGTGGCTGAAGCAGTGAGTCGCTCGGGCCTAGCCCCAGGAGACATCGGGCACTGTGTGATCGGCTCGGTACTGCACGGTGACCGACGGGATATGTACATTGGTCGTGTGGCCGCGTTAAAAGGCGGTCTGCCAGCAGAGACGCCGGCTCTGACGGTCAACCGTCTTTGTGGCTCTGGGCTTCAGGCACTGGTATCTGCTGCGCAAATGATTCTGCTGGATGACTGTGATGCCGCGGTCGCCGGTGGCGCCGAGTCAATGAGCAGAGCACCGTATTGGTTGCCAACAGCGCGTTTCGGATCAAAGATGGGTGACGTTGCTATGGTCGACCCAATGGTCGGGGTGTTGACCTGTCCAATGGGTGACGTCCATATGGGCGTGACGGCTGAAAATATTTCCGAACAATTTAGTATCAGTCGCGAGCAACAAGACCAGTTGGCGCTATTGAGCCATCAGCGTGGACAGCGCGCGATCGAAGAAAAACGCTTTGTCGAACAGATTCTGCCGATTGAAATTAAGACCCGAAAGGGCGTCAAGGTTTTTGATCAAGACGAGCATGTGCGCTTTGATTGCGATATTGAGAGCATGGCAAAGTTGCGTCCGGCGTTTAAAAAAGATGGCTCGGTGACCGCCGGTAATGCATCGGGCCTAAACGATGGTGCAGCGGCGGTGGTATTGATGGAGAGGCGCGCGGCTGAAGCCAAGGGCTTAAAACCGATGGCAAAAATGCTCGGCTACGCCACGGCGGGCGTCGAGCCCTCGATCATGGGTACTGGACCGATTCCGGCGGTGCGCAAGTTATTGACAAAAACCGGCGTCAACGTCGAGGATATCGATATTTGGGAGGCCAACGAGGCGTTTGCTGCGCAGGCGCTCGCGGTTTCCAACGAGTTGGGATTAGATCCGCAAAAAGTCAATCCTAACGGTTCGGGCATTGGTTTGGGTCATCCGATTGGCGCGACTGGGGCAATTATGTCTATTAAAGCGCTTTATGAGTTGCAACGCACTGGAGGTCGCTATGCCGTCGCCACCATGTGTATCGGCGGTGGACAGGGAATTGCAGTATTGTTTGAGCGTTGCGAGTAGTAGGTTATTGCTGTCAGGGTAGTAGCCGCTTTGGATGAAATGCATCGGGGCGTTTAATGACCGCTAGGCGAGCACGCTTCTGGAATTGGCCTACTGGCTCCTTAGATATATGAGTGTTGGTTATGCAGCGTCCAGATTCACTAAAAATAAGGACTTGGCTCGGCACATTGAGTCATAAACGGACTCGTTTTGTTGGGTTGAGTTGGCTTACTTATGGTATCTCGATGACTCAGCCTAATATTTCTCAAGTCTCCTTCAGGCAGGTTGCAATGGTTAATTGTATGGCGATGTGTTTATGGTAATGGTCACTGTGAGACTGTGGCGCAATTTTGTTTTTGGTGCGCGCGCTGTCATCTTGGGCGCCGCACTTCAGGGCTGTTCGCTAGAACAGGGAACCACCGTAAAAAAATACTTTTTGCACGGTGGTTTAGAGCGTGTTTACTGGTTACATATACCTAAAAAAATTCGACTTGATGCACCACTTGTCTTGGTCTTCCACGGATATACAGGCTCTGCGACCGGCGTAATGCGATATACCCAAATCAACGAGATCGCAAATCGCGAAGGTTTTATCGTTGCATACCCTCAAGGCACCGTCGACGCGCAAGGCCATACCTTTTTTAATGTTGGTTATGATTTCAATGCAGACTCTTCAGTTGACGATGTAGATTATGCGCGCCAACTTATTCTCCAACTGCATCAAGATTATTCTCTCAGCGCATCCAACACTTTCGCGACAGGATTCTCCAATGGGGGAGATATGAGCTACTTGCTAGCTTGTACTGCTAGTGACCTAATTAGAGCTGTTGCGCCGGTTTCCGGCGTATTAATGAAGACCACAAAAGATATGTGCTTGCGTGACAATCCAATACCACTTTTCGCCATTCACGGTACTGACGATAACATTTCTTTATATGCTGGTGACATGGACAACCTCGATGGCTACGGTGCTTACCTAGATATACCCGATACAGCTCAGTTCTTCGTTTCCGCTCATGGTTTGAACGATCGTCAAACCAGCCGTCTCGAGGATTTAAATCCTAATGATGGGAGCTCTATTTTATTTGATCGTTACTTTTCTGCCGGAAACCGAAACGAAGTTTGGTACTACCGCATTGTGGGAGGAACTCACGATTGGCCCAGTATCGGGCTGCGTTGGTGGAATAATCCGTTAGCCTGGTGGTATTTTCGTAATGGCAATCAAGACATCGATGCCAGCGAAGAAATCTGGACATTCTTTAAACGCTACCTTTAGGCTTCATTAGAAGACTGCAGCAGAATATGATTGATTCACGATTTACTCGATATCCTTCGCCTAATTCTCGATGCTTTATCAGTCCCTTTGGACAGTTTGGTTAAACGTGGTATCGACCAAGTAGGTTGTCAAATTATTAATTATCCAGTCGACATTGCGTTGCACTCGGTCA